>CAYHTC010000165.1:0-6163 GCA_964359445.1 uncultured Sediminibacterium sp.
GCTGGTTACCAAATGAGGCGCCATTTACAGTAGCCAGGTTTTGAAGAGTGCCTGCCCTCCTCACATACAATGTATCATTCAACTGAGAATTGTAAGGATAGGTCCGAAAATTTACTATCTCACCCGGTTTGATATTATTATAAATATTGGCATTCCTTCTGGCAGAATACACATCAATATTTTTGTCCGCCGTATCATTTAAGACTGCATGTACAAAACGAATACTATAATTACCAGGATTGGGTTTTGTATAAATATCCTGCAGTATCATCTTTGAAGAATCATTGGCTGCCTTTATATTATCTGTTACAATAATCGAGTAAAACTGCCCTTTGGTAAATACTTTGGAAAACGAGGTTAAAGGAATAGAATCCGTATTCACTATTCCTGCCACTGTTAATTTGATATGTACCAGGCCTGTTGGAACAGCAAAATAGCCATAGTTGGTTCCTGATGCGGGAAACAGCCCCGCATACGTAATGAGCGGGCCATTCACTTTAGCATTATTGATAAATATATTGATGGAATCCGGCGCATTGAATACCTGCCGCAAAGAAGGAGATACATGAATAAGTCGTACGAAGGCATTATCACCGGTGGTAACAAAATCCGCCTTTATATCCGCCTGTTTTTTGCAGGCAGCTATAAGCATCAGCCCCGCCGCGAGTAAAATGGAATATGATAGAATCTTTTTCATCTTTTAAGTTTTGAGTGTGATTATTTAGAAGAGAACCAACCTTCTTTTGTGTGATAATTTATTTTATCCGCACCAATTCGTATCAGTTCATTTAAATTCCAAACATACTCTGAATTAAATCTTGGTCTTACCCTGTAAACCGGGGCGCCGCCATTATCTACATAAAGGTTGATACCGGTGGGTATGGCAAAATCGGCATATACCTGCTTGGTAGTAACCGGATCAGGGTCTGTGTAATGGAATCTGCGCATATCAACCCATGTTTCCAGAATACCATGCCCCCATAATGAAATGTATTTCTGCAGCATGATATGGGTTAAGGTAAGGGTGGCAGGAACCACCAGTGGGTTGGCCAGATAAGCGGCTTTATTTGCCGGGGTAATTACATTGGCAGCAGCAATACCGGCACTATACAAAGTACTCAGCATGTCAAAATTCAAACTGATCCCTTGCGTGTAAGCGGCTAAAGCAGTTGCATTATCTCCTTTGCGTAAAGCAGCTTCTGCTTTCATAAACTGTACCTCACTGGCCGTTAATACCGGCGATTCAGCGTAGTTTTTAAAAATATACGTACAACCATTATCATTTGACGGGGCCACGGTAGCAGTATTGGCGGCGCCATAAAAATTATTAGGCCTGTCGCTTACGTTTGCAATAGCTGCAACACCTTTATTAGGCGCAACACCCACAAAAGTACCGTTAGGGTTGGTTTTGAGGAAGTACCATCTTCTTGGATCAAGAACGCCTGTTAAAGCGGAGTTACCCCCTGTTAAAAGTTTAACTGAATACTCACTCTGGCGCAAAGAACCAATACCGTTATTACTAAAAGGGCCATTAAAATTCGCACTTCTGTTACTTCCTGTATTCTCATATTTTAATGTGGCATTATCCGCATTACTGTTAACAGATAAGTTAGCATAATAAATAACAGAATCCGGTTTGTAATTTGCCTTGTTGCTTAAATGATTATGAGTTCTTGCCAATATTCCATATACGAATTTTTTCCATTTAGCCACATCTCCTCCATAAAAATAGGTATCCCCTTTGGCCAGGTTGGCCTGACTAACCCCATCTCCTGTTTTATTTAAGTTTCCTAATGCTGTAAAACAAAGCTGTCTTACATAAGCGTACACTTCTTCCTCCGTATCATATTTAAATGTAAGCTGGCTGGTATTAAAGGCTTCTTTCAGGATAATCTCTCCATGATAATCGCTCATGGTTAACCAGCTCCAGGCAAAAATGGCCTGTCCTACTCCTACATAATCCCATTTCTTTTCCTCCCCTGCCCACTTAATCATATTGTTAAGATTCTGGCCAAGATCATAGTAGTGGGTACGCCAGGTTGAAGCAGCGGCATCTGTTTGAACACCACCCATCCGGTCATACAGGTCACCGGAAGAAACCCATTGCCAGTTCTGAATATAACGGCCTATAAACCGCATATCATTGGCAGTACCATGAAACGCGGTATTACCCACCATACTGGCAAGAATACCCGGCAGTAATTGTTCCACAGGAACTTTTATGTCTGCATTGGGATTTTGATATGCCTGATCAATTTTCTTGGTGCAGGATACGATGGTGGTAATCGCTGCTACAAGTAATGATATTTTAAAAAATGTATTTTTCATTTTATATACTTTAAAAATTAGCAAACGGGTTTAATTGGTTTAATTAAAAATTTGCTCTCAGACCAACGTTAATGCTAATTGGAGTGGCAATGTTTCCATAATCAAACCCAAATCCACCTACACCGCGGGTACCAGACGTATTACCACTCACTGCAGGATCAGCTCCGGTATAATTCGTAAATAACAGCAGGTCATTACCCGTTACGAAAAAGCCAAGCGATTTCAGGAAGGTATATTTCCGGATCGCATTAGGAGATAAGGTATAATTAATGGTAATATCCCTTAATCTCAACCAGCTCACATTCTTCTCGATAAATTCCTCTTCCGGCATTCTTGACTGGTAATAAGCCTGCAAATCATAAGGAGTAACAACGATTGTATTTTTGGTTGGGGTAGCGGTATTCTGATAACCATCACTTAAAACACCCTGCACCACTCTTGAAGTTTTCCTGTCATCCGTTCTGGTACTCTTACCTCTTAAAGTCAGATACATATCGGTAGCATTAAAAATATCTCCTCCTGATTTCCAGTCCCAAAGCATTGATAAACTCCAGTTTTTGTACCGGAAATTATTATTGATACCAAGGGTATAATCCGGATTCCGGTCACCCCTTACTTTAAAAGTAGCATCTACCAGCGGCAAACCATTTGCCGGATCAATCAGGATTGCTCCTGCATCATTTCTTCTATATCCATACCCTGTAATACTGGTACTGGGTCCGCCTCTCACTAATCCGCCTCTCGCATTACCATATAACCAGGTATCGGAGATATAAAATTCAGGTACGTTAGCAGGCAATGTCAATACTTCATTTCTCATTCTGTTGAAGTTCAGCCTCACATTCCATGTGAAATCTTTCGTTTGAATGGGAGATCCGTCCATACTGATCTCGATACCTTTATTTCGGGTAGAACCAACATTCAAAGTATTCAACACATAACCGGTAGCATAGCTGGCACGGAAATTTTCTGCAATCTGTTTTTCATTCAGGGTGTTATAATAGGTAACATCAAGATTGATTCTACTGTTAAAGAACTTAAATTCTGCACCCAGTTCATAGGTTTTCTGACGCTCGGGTTCAAGAAAGAAGTTATTGTTATTAAATGCATAAGAATAGCCACCACCGCTGGATTGTACAAAGTTGAATACAGACTGGTTGGCATAAGGGGCGCTTGATCTGGCTGTTTGTGCCAACGATCCTCTCAGTTTTAGATAATTAAGTACATTCCCTTTTTTGATAAAAGGAAAGATATCAGACATAATCAGGCTCATACTTCCTGCAGGGTAATTATAATTTCTGAAATCTGCGGGGAAAATGGATGAATTTTCAAACCTGTGCGAATAAGAGATAAATGCCAGGTTTTTATAATTCACCGATACTTCTCCAAAATAAGCGACCTGCCTGCTCAAGCTATAATTATAACCACCGGTACGTTGCGCGTTACTTAAACGCCTTCTTCCGGCGATACTGGTATTGTTACTGTCCGGACCAAAAGCGTAATTCCCTTTTAAAAAAGTACCTGAAACGGCATACATTTCTGTTCTGTAATCCTGCCACATATTTCCCACCATGACTCTTCCGGAGAAATTACCAATAGTTTTCTTTGCGGTAGCAGTTACTGTGTGGTTATAGCCAAAATAATTACGATAATAATTATCCTGAGACCCTTTGGTAGAAAGAGCCAGAGATGAAGCAGTATCAATCAGGGAGTATCCGCTTGATTTATATGTATCATATCCGAACCGTCCGGCAATTGTTAACCAGGGTGTTGGGTTAATATTAATTCCCAGCGTTGCGATAAAACGGTCCGTAACATCACCACTCCGGTTGAAAACAGTATTAAACACCGGATTGTCATACTCGTTATTACCGAATTTAATTTTTAAGGCACTCTCATCCACATAATTACGGATATCATTGTCAACCGGCCAAACCATCAAATTCAACAAATAAGAACCCGCGCCACGCAATGGTTTATCGTTGGTACTTCTGATATAAGAAAGGGAAGAGGAAACATCTACATACTTTCCTATTTTAGTGGTATTGGCTAAGCGGAAATTATATTTGGTAAAATTGTTATTCGGCACCACCCCTTTTTGATCAAAAGCAGATCCCGATAAACGCCAGGAAACATTCTTCTTCCCGTATTCCATACTGATATTATGCGTTTGGGCAAATCCTGTCTGGAAGAAATTCTTTACGTTATCATACATTTTGGTATCTGCCGGATAGGCTGGCCCGAAATAAGTAAATAAAATATTGTCACTTATCCCATTATTTCCCGGGCCATATTTGGTAGAATAGCTTGGAAAACGGTTTAATACCTGCCAACGGAAACTATTATCATACACAACAGAAATTTTACCATCCGCTTTTGACTTTTTAGAGGTAATAACGATGGCGCCTGAACTAGCCTGGCTACCATATAATGCTGTTGCCTCCGGTCCTTTTAATATGGTTACGGATTCAATATCATTGGGGTTAATATCCGCAATACGGTTGGTATAGTCATTGGTTCTGTTTGGTTTATCAGAAGCCAACCCTAACTGAGAACCACCATTACTGGTTTCATTCACCGTTTGGTTATCAACAATGATACCATCAATCACAAACAATGGCTGATTACTTAATGCCATTGAGTTAAACCCTCTTAATACGATGGTGGATGAGGCGCCCGCCTGACCACCTGTAGGCGATATGGTTACACCTGCCACACGGCCCTGAAGGCTGTTGACAAAATTCTCGCGCTGACTTTCAGCGATCTCTTTACCCATTACTTTTTGTACCGAGTAACCCAGTTCGCGGGGCTTTCTTTTAATATCCATGGCCACCACTACTTCTTCAAGTTCTGTGACTTCAGATTTCAGTGATATGTTAACCTGTGTACCATTTACAACAATCCTTTTGGTTTCAAAGCCTACCGAGGATATCAGTAAGGTTTGTCCATTAGAGGCTTTAATGGTGTATACGCCCCTGTCGTTCGACTGGGCTACCGTACTGGTACCAGCTACCCGAATGGTGGCTCCTGCCAGTGGTATTTTTTTATCGGCATCCAGAATGGTACCCGATACTGTTTGACTTTGCCCGTAAGAAGGCAACGAGAAAATAAGTAGCAGCATGACTAATACTTTCATAAAAGAAGCAATTTTTCTCATAACTAGTTTTTTGGTTTTATTCATTTTTACTCGTTTCAGAAACCGGTTATTGCTATTCTGATTTTTATAGGACACCTTAATCCTGCAAAACATTGCACCATTTATTCGTTTTTTTTACGCAAAAAGCTGCAAAAATGAAAATCAGCCTTGCAAGCCAGATTCCATAAGGCAATGTTAAAAATAGTATCTCACATAACCGAATTTATTTATACACTACCCTCTTTTTCGGCTAAAATACAATTTTTCAGGTACCCATAAAACCGCAAAAAACAGCAGATTTATTGGTTTACGGGGAGGTTGGATACCGGATACCGGGTTGGGGGGCCCTGGTTATTGTTTAATGCATATGTCTCATTACAGTATCTTCGTACCCATCAATTATTAATTATTAATTGCTAATTATTAATTCCACTTTATTCCTTGATCTCACCCAACACTATACAGCAAATTACCAGCCGCATAGACATCATTGATGTGGTGGGGGAATTTGTGAAACTGAAGAAAAGAGGTACCAATTACCTCGGGGTTTGCCCTTTTCATAATGAGAAGACTCCCTCCTTTACCGTATCTCCGGCCAAAGAAATATATAAATGCTTCGGTTGTGGCAAAAGCGGTAATACCATCACCTTCCTGATGGAACATGAAAAATACAGCTATGTTGAGGCGCTCAAATGGCTC
>CAYHTC010000166.1:0-6094 GCA_964359445.1 uncultured Sediminibacterium sp.
ATATTCCTCTCGCTTTCGATTCTTTCTATCTCAATATTTAATTTTGATGCCTTTTCAGTAAATCCACCACTTAATTCGAGTATATTAAATAAGCTTGATGATTTCTCCTTCAACTCATAAATCCCTTTTCTTTTAATTTCTCCGTATAAAGTAACTCTTCCTGTATAAGGCGGAATTAGTATAATGTCGCCATTCCTAAGGTTTATATTATTTTTTTTGTTGCCATTCAGCAAGAATTCGTATAAGTCTATTTCTTTGATAACTTTATTATCCCGTAGTAATTTGATATTCCGGTAGCTATTTATCGTATCAGGGCCACCTCCTAAGTATAACAAATGAAAAACTGTAGAAAGCGAAGAAACATTATAAGTGCCAGAATTAATTGCTCCAATTAATGTAACATTGATTGTTTTTATATTTTCCAGAGTAATAGTTAGCCTTGTGTTTTCTTGTTTCAAATACGTGTAAAGAGATTTTGATAGCAATGATTTTATTTTATCCTTAGCCTCGATAAATGATAGCCCTAATAAACTAATGTTTCCATAATGCTCTATAAATATGTTTCCATTATTATCAATTTTTGCTTTTTCGTCAATTTCCTGAACTCCTGAGATATTGATATCGATTTCATCACCAATTCCTAATAAATAATCATCCGGAATGGGTATATTTCTTTGAGGTAAAAAATAAAGATTATTTTTTTCGAATAAGGCAGAGCCAAAAATCTGTTTATTAATTTTACTGGTGGTTACAATTGAAGAATCAAATAATTTGTAATTGTTATCTTTTATCTTATCGGCACCGGGTAGCGCGTTTTTTTTAAAGGTGTAATTTACGTTTTCTAATTTACTTTTGATGGCAGTTTCTTCTAAAGTTTGCGCATTAATCCAATTAAAGTAAACTATCAGAAAAAACGAAAATACTATACGAACTTTCATGGTTTATCTATTTGAATTAAAAAAACTTCGCTAGGGTTCAACTTTAATTCAATAAGTAATTTATTAAACGTAAATATTGAAGTATTTATCTGTCCATTTTCTATTCTTTTTATCGATGACTCGTCGATGTCTAAAGCAACCGCAAGATCTAATCTGGTTAGATTTAATTCTTCCCTTCGGACCCTGATTTTTGAACCTATCACTTTTAGGTACCCGGATCTTGACATTGACTAAAGTGTTTTAATGACATGATTTGTCGTAAAAATTCTACAGTATTTGAAATTATTAGGTTTAATTAGGGTGATGAAAGGTTGGAAATAATTTTCATTTGTTAAAGGGCAGATACGCCCCTTAATAATATCTGACTTGTAATGTGGTTGATATACTACAAGTAATTTATGTCTGTTGACTCATCCTAAAACCGTAAAGCTATATCCGTATAAGACCCGTCTGCGCCCCCTGTTGGTTTACTAACTATCACCACTGAAGAACTCAAAAAAATCCTTGCATGTTAAATTGTTAAATCCTATAAATCATCCGCGAAATCTGCGATTAGGGCTATTTTTGCGGTTATATGGCTTTGAATGATAAATATGAAGCAGTTATAGGGTTAGAGGTACATGCGCAACTCTCTACCAACAGTAAATTGTTTTGTGGCGACAGTACGTCTTTTGGCGCCGCGCCTAATACACATATCAGTCCTATTACAATGGGTCATCCCGGTACCTTACCCAAAACAAACCGGAAAGCTGTGGAATATGCCATACGAATGGGCCTGGCCTGTAACTGTGAGATAGAAAAAGATAATTATTTTGCCCGCAAGAATTATTTCTACCCCGATCTGCCGAAGGGTTACCAGATATCACAACATACAACACCCATCTGCAAAGGGGGTCATATAACCATACACACCGCTTCCGGTGAAAGAAATGTGCAACTTAACCGGATACACATGGAAGAAGATGCCGGCAAAAGTATTCATGACCTCGATGATCAATTTACCTGTATTGATTTGAACCGGGCTGGAACGCCACTGGTTGAAATTGTAACGGAACCGGATATTTTCTCCGCGGAAGAAGCCTGGCAATATGTTACAGAAATACGCAAACTGGTAAGATGGATAGGAATCTGTGATGGTAATATGGAAGAAGGCAGTTTACGTTGCGACGCCAATGTATCTATCCGCCCGAAAGGAGAAACGCGATTAGGAACCAAAGTAGAAGTAAAAAACCTGAACTCGATCCGTAATGTAAAAAAGGCCATTGAGTACGAGATTGAACGTATGATTACTTTGGTTGAAAACGGTGGCAGGGTTCAACAACAAACAAGAAGCTTTGACGCGTCCAATGATACTACCTTTGCCATCCGGGATAAAGAAGAAGCCAATGATTACCGCTATTTCCCCGATCCCGACCTTGCCCCTTTCCATTTAACCGATACCTTCATTAAAGAAATAGGTACCGCTTTGCCTGCACTGCCTAATGCATTAATAGCAACATATCAGGCACAATATGGCCTGAGCTACTATGACGCCAAACATTTGTGTGATGAAAAGGAGACTGCTGATTATTTTAACCAGGTGATTGAATATACTACTCATTTCAAAGCAGCCGCTAACTGGATACTGGGGCCCATACGGCAATACCTGAATGAAAACGGTATCAGCTTTGCAGACCTTACCGTTTCTCCCCCCTTACTGGCAGAATTAATACAATTGGTGGAAGATGGGAAGGTTAACTTTTCTGTAGCTTCGGCTAAGCTATTACCGGTAGTGATGGCGAACAACAGTTCCCCATTAGCTGTTGCTGAAAAGATGAATTTGATCCAGGTTAGTGATACGAATGAATTGGAATCATGGATTAATGATACCTTACAATCCATGCCCGGTAAAGTATCAGAATATAAAAAAGGAAAGAAAGGCCTGATTGGTTTGTTTATGGGAGATATTAAAAAACGAAGCCAGGGAAAGGCCGATCCGAAAATAGTTACCCGATTATTAGAACAGAAATTAAACAATTAACACTACTCATTTGCCTTTACTTATAGGTGGGGCCAGGTTTGATAAAAAAGTAATTATGAAAAAAATACTTCTTATAGCAACAGTAGTTGTTGCTTTCACCGCATGCCAGGAAAAAAAATTCGGAGCATTTACTGTAAGCGGTAAAATTGAACATGCCCCCGGTCAAAAGATTTTTTTACAGGAATTACCCTTTGGCGGACAGCAGCCGGTTATTCTCGATTCTGCCACACTTCCTTCAAACGGAACCTTTACTCTACGCGCTATGGGTAAGGAAGAGAGCCTGTACAGGGTGGTGATAGAAAATGGTCCGGATGTATTACTGATCAATGACGGCAAAAGCATCAAACTGGCCATGGATGTAAATAATTACCGTGCCTATACCATCGAAGGGTCTCCTGCCAGTAATAGCCTGCATGAATTATTTGAGGATTACAGAAAAAAAGATTCTGCCCTCTATGCCACATTTATGCAGTTGGATACTTTACAAAAACAAAAAGCCGGCGACAGTCTTATACAACTCACTAAACTGCAGCGCGATGTACAATTAAAGCAGATGAACAGCCAGATAACAGATTTCATCAACCAATCGCCCAGTCCGGCTGCCCGCTATTATGCCTTGGGGATGGCTTCCAGAACCATCTCGCAGGAAGAACTGCTCACCCTGGTGAATACATCGGTAGAAAAATTCAGTGAACATAGTGGCCTGTCTAAAATGAAGAGCCTGCTAACCGTTCAAAAGCCTGTTGCTCCTCCGGGTTATGCGCTGCTCAATAAACAGGCGCCGGAAATCAGTTTGCCGGATGTGAATGGTAAACCTTTTCTGCTAAGCAGTTTAAAAGGTAAATATGTATTAGTTGATTTCTGGGCAAGCTGGTGCGGACCCTGCCGCAAAGAAAATCCCAATGTGGTGGCTGCTTACCAGAAGTTTAAAGATAAAAATTTTACCATCCTGGGTGTATCGCTTGATAAAGAAAAAGCCAACTGGGAGCAGGCCATTAAAGATGATAATCTTACCTGGGCCCATGTAAGCGATCTGAAACAATGGGAAAGCGGTATGGTTCCACTTTACCAGTTTGATGGCATTCCTTTCAATGTATTGATAGACCCTCAGGGAAAAATTATCGCTACCGGATTGAGAGGGGAAGATCTGGAGAGAAAACTAGGGGAGGTATTAGGAAGTAAGTAATAAGTTGTAAATAAGAACGTTGAGATTGCTATCTTCACTTATAACTTACTAATACGAATCAAGTGCATCAAACAATTTGTACAAGCCGGGCCTATAACGACCTTTTCTCTAAAGCTATTTCAACGGTTACCTATTGAAGCACTCTTTCGTTGGTTAATACAAAAAACGGATATCCTGAGAGCCAGTTGGGTTATATCAGCGAAAAGTTTTTCGATTCATGTATTCGGAAAATTAACCTCGTTTATACTTTTATTGTTTGTAATCTTAATTCACATTAGTCATTGATTCTATTTAATTTTGATTGGATGCTACGGTGACAACAGGAATTTTAGATTCGTAGGAAAGTAATTTGTTGGTAAGCCTGTTCCATATCCCGGGTAAGCGAAAATCTTTGATCAGGTTTACCATGATAAGATCAGCATTTATCTTTTTTGAGAATTCAAGGGTGCTTTTTGCCAGATTCTGTCCTTCCAACAAAAGGCATTGTACCGGGATCGTTGAAATACTTTGTACAAATTCCAATGAGCTATCTATGATGCCACGGACTTTATCATCTGTATGATTGCGAAGCGATACAAAGTAAACGGTAGATTTGAAAGCTCTGCCTAATAAAACAGCTAGTCTTATTTGCCGCATGGGTACTTCACCAGATACAGGTAAAACGATCTTTTTAAAATGACAAACTAATCCACCCGACCTTATCGCTAATACAGGTATATCCGATTTTTTTGCTAACCGGCTGATTGAAACAGATGATATAATTCGTTGAACAAGGTTAAATTTTGAAAGACCAGTTACAACAAGATCCATCTCGTACTGCCTGATATATTTTACCAATTGTTTTTGCTTGCCTCCTCTTAATATACTAATCTCCAATGTACCTTCTCCACAAAGATGATTTTTGTATAATACTTTGAGTTGCTTCAGTTTTTTTAGTGAAGCTTCAATATTACTATCCCTTAAAAAAGGGGACATTCTCTTCCATGTTACATATACCAGGTGGATATTACAATTAAAACTATTCGATAGTTCAATCGCTTTTATAATAGCCCATTTGTTTTTGTTGGTGAAATCAACCGGAACAAGTATGTTATAAAGTTTGTTGGCCATAAGTAATATTTTTTATTGTAATAGTATTGTATTTATGCCAAAGCGAACAAAGGCTCAAAATTTCTCTCTTTTATACTTTTATCCGCAATTTTTTCAAGCATTTCATCTGTTGTGCAAAAAGCAACACCTTTACCAGCATACGTTATAACACACCGGTCATCCTTACTATCACCTACCACAATGCAGTTTTTCATATTTACATTATATTTCTCACAGATATGCTGTAACGCATTGGTTTTGCAGAACGCGTGTCCACAAATACTCTCAGGCGATCCAAAAAAGTAAGATGGCAGATTTACTTCACCTGTTGCCCTGCCTTCAAAAAACTCCAATTGATGGGATACAGAAAAATCGACACCGATCTGTTGTTTTACATAGTTGGTGATTAATGTATAGCTATTACTAATAATGCCCACCAGATACCCTTTCTTTTTATAGCATTGAACAACTTCTTTTATTTTACCGGCCATTCTCATTTTGCTGATAATATTCAACAGGTCATCCATGGTTTTATTCTTCAATAAAAGACTAACCCGTTTAGTCAGAATGATAGCATCCTTTTCATTAAATCTTAATTCATCCAATTGGGGCCTGAATCCAAAAGTATCAGCACACCTATCAATAAACCGGCCAATTAAAATCGTATCATCCATATCAAATACAATCATTTTCCGGTGAGCCGAAAGATTTTCACGCAGTACATTATTCATTTCCCGCTGAATAACTTCCATTGAGTTTATACTTTCCTGTGTCTGATCATCAATATGTAGCCGTTGTCCCTTACTTATAATAGCACGTGAAACTTCGCCACTCATTTTTCCCAGAGCTTCCCAGGGTTTA
>CAYHTC010000167.1:0-6062 GCA_964359445.1 uncultured Sediminibacterium sp.
CTCACCAGGTCATACCGGCACAAAGGTTCTTCCTTCCTGGAAATATACCAGAACTGTAACATCTTTAATGATGGGGCTTTTGAAATATTTACAGAGAAATCAAGCAAACAGGAAGAAACCCTGTTTCTTGAACAAGGCAAACCATTGGTATTTGGCGCCGCACAAGGTAAAGGGATTAAATTAGATGGTTTGAAACCGGTAGTTGTAGAACTGGGTAACGGAGTAAGCACTGATGACCTCTGGATACACGATGAAAAGGATTTTTACAAGGCACAGATATTAATCAGGTTATTTGATGATCCAACCAAAGAAACCGGTTATTTTCCACGCCCGTTTGGCGTATTTTTTGAAACCGACCGACCTTGTTATGAAGACATCATGACTATGCAGATTGATGAAACCATTGCCACTAAAGGCAGGGGCAATCTGGATAAATTACTCAGGGGTAAGGAAGTGTGGGAGATTTTGTAAGAGATAAAATTTACTCAATAAGTAAGCCTTGCTTACGTGAGGGTTTTTTATGGTAGATACTTATACTTTAGCTATCTCATTTCTGATTGCAAAAAGTACCAGCCCGATTCTTGAAACCACTTTCAGTTTATTAAACAGGGCATCCCTGTAGCCATCAATGGTTCTGGGGCTCAGGTACATGGCAGCGGCTATTTCTTTATATGATTTATCTGTACAGAGCCAGCGAAGAAATTCTTTTTCCCGCTCACTCATGGTCATCAGTTTTTCCTGTTCGGTTATTTCTTCTGCCGGCAGGCCGTGGATGGAATTGATGATATGTTTATAGAGGATATGATTGATGTAAATACCCTTATGCATCACATCATGCAAAGCCTGTTTCAGATCTTCGATTTCAGCCTCTTTCAGTAAATACCCCCGGGCGCCATTCCGCAGCATTTTGATGATCGACCGTTCATCATTCATCATACTGAGGGCTATGAATTTTACTTTTGGGTAATGGGTATGCAGCCATAAAGCGGTTTCATGACCGTTCATTTCGGGCATATTAATATCTATCAAAACCAGATCGGGCAGGTTAGCCGGGTTTAGCCATTCAATGAATATTTTTCCGTTATTGGCTTCATGTATCACCTTGTATCCCGCAAATGAATTGATTAATGAAGCCAATCCCTGCCTCAATAAAATATGATCATCAATCATGGCAATCTGTATCATAGTAAAACAATTAGTAGGGTATTCTGAAAGTAAGCGTAATGCCTTTGGCAGAAACAGCTAAGTTCCGGATTAACAGAAAAGCAAGTTCGGCGGTTTTTACGGAAAAATAAACCGTTTAAACACCCAATTAATTGCGTACAAATCGGGTTGTTATGCGTGCAGGTAGTTGATACTTTTATTTATTCAGTTTTCACAGGGGTTACAAACAAACAGAAGGCGGCACAAGGCCGCCTTTTTGTTTTATACCCAACAGGGCTTTACACCGTTTAGTTTGTAATTTGCAGTATGTTTTTAACTATCCATCCTGATAATCCCAACCCGCGGCATATTAAAACGGTGATCGAATGTTTGCTGGACGGGGGCGTTATTATCTATCCTACCGATACCATTTATGGATTGGGATGCGATATTTTTCAGCATAAAGCCATCGAGCGGATTGCCCGGATAAAAAATATTGATCCTGCAAAAGCACAACTCAGTTTTGTATGTTATGACCTGAGCGACCTGAGCAAATACACCAAGAGTATTTCAACTCCATTATACCGGTTACTGAAAGAATGTTTACCCGGCGCATATACATTTATTTTACCTGCCAGTAAAGAAGTACCCAAAATATTGCACAGTAAAAAAAATACCATCGGCCTGCGTGTGCCGGATAATACTATAGCCCGTACCATAGTTCAGGAACTGGGCCATCCACTTCTTTCCGCTTCCTTACCCGGAGAAATGGTGGAAGAATATACGGACCCCGAATTGATGTATGAAAATTTTCATAAACTGGTGGATATCGTTATTGATGGTGGTATTGGCGGCATGATACCTTCCACAGTTGTGGACTGTACAAAAGATAGTTATGAGGTAATCAGGGAAGGGGCGGGAGTATGGGAGTATGAGGGTTAACCAAAATCAATTTTACCCTGCCCCGGTAAAATACGGTAACTCTTGCGATGGTATTTACATAACCCGTATTTTTCAATTGCTTTCCGGTGTTCCAAGGTTCCATAGCCTTTATTTTTATTCCATCCATACATCGGAAATTCTTCGTGTAATTGCTGCATACAGGCATCCCGGAATGTTTTAGCCAGAATGCTGGCAGCGGCAATACAGGCATATTTGCCATCCCCTTTAATGATACAGTGATGTGGAACTTTTTTGTACGGGATGAAGCGATTCCCATCAATCAATAATAAACGTGGCCCGGGTTTAAGCTGGTCAATGGCCAGGTGCATGGCTTTGAAGGAGGCTTTTAAAATATTAATCCGGTCTATCTCCGTATTATCTACACTGGCCACTGCCCAGCCGATGGCTGATGATTGAATCACTTCTTTCAGCAGCTCTCTTTCTTTTGCTGATACCTGCTTACTATCATTGAGCAATGGGTGAAAAAACTGATTGGGCAATATAACGGCAGCCGCAAATACAGGTCCTGCATAACAACCCCGTCCGGCTTCATCGGCGCCTGCCTCCTTTTGTTCCGTTTGATAAAAAGGTTCTAACATTTTGGTAAAATTCAATCATACAGGCTATACTTCCCAAATTCATTTACCAAAATTCAGGCATGGCAGTTTATACCTGTAACTTTGTACCTGTTCCGAAACAACAGATATATGCATTCAGCAGCCCGTTCTTCCAGATTAGTGGCCACCTGGCTTTTAATTGGAGCAGGTATGACGGTTATACAGATCGCCTTAGGGGGTATTACCCGTTTAACCGGTAGTGGTTTATCCATAACACAGTGGGAGGTGATTACCGGATCATTACCACCATTAAATGAACAACAATGGTTAACCGAATTCGCTAAATACAAACAAACCCCCCAGTACCAGTTATTAAACTTTGATTTTTCTGTTTCAGATTTCAAATTCATTTTTTTCTGGGAGTGGTTCCACCGTTTATGGGCAAGAACCATCGGTTTGGTATTCGCCATCGGGTTCGTTTGGTTCATCGCGAAAAAACAATTTAAAAAAGAAATGGTACAGCCATTACTCATTCTTTTTTTTCTGGGGGCATTGCAGGGGGCCATTGGCTGGATTATGGTGGCCAGCGGACTCACCGGTGATGCCGTATACGTGAAGCCTACCCGGCTGGCATTACATTTTATATTTGCATTAGGACTGCTTTGTTATACGTTTTGGTTTGCTCTGCAGTTATTGGTTAAGGATGAGCAAAGAATACAAAATAGTTCTCTCAGAAAATGGAACCTGGCACTTTTGTTATTGCTGATTGTTCAGTTATTGTATGGAGCATTAATGGCCGGGCATAAAGCGGCAACCGCTGCGCCTACCTGGCCCACTATCAATGGCGAATGGGTACCGGAAAAATTATGGAATGATCAGTCGCTATTCCTTAACCTGGTTAACAATACCGTACTCGTCCATTTCATACACAGGGGATTAGCTTATTTGTTATTTGTGTTGATATTGATATGGTCGCTGAAACTTTTTAAAACAAATGGATCTGATCTGTTTAGAAAAATCCGTTGGTGGCCATTGGCTATCGTTTTGCTGCAATTGATATTAGGAATAGCCAGTGTACTAACCAGCAGGGGCATCATCCCCGGTCACTGGGGTGTATTTGAATGGATGGCACAATTGCATCAGTTAACCGGGATGCTCTTATTATTGTCGTTAGTATGGATGTTGTTTGTAATAAGAGGGGAACAGGGGCGCACAGAGAGAATTGGATAGGGAATGCAGCAACCTGCATAAAATAGTACTCTTAATTATATGAAGAAATACCTGGTTGGTTTCTGGTACTCATTACCGGTGCAGCTTTTCCTGTTGCACTTTCGCCGGTACCAGGTGCTTTTAATTTTCTGGTATATCTTATTCGCAACGGTTGCAGGAGATTTTATGTACACATTTGGCGCCAATTCTCTTTTCCTGGCCCCTGAATATTTTGGTGAAGTTACCCCGCTGAGTACGGTTATTGTAGGTTTTGCTTTTGGTGTATTTGCAATGAGCTGGAACATCACCACCTTTATCCTGCATAGTAAGAATGTATTGTTCCTGGCTACCAATGCACAACCGTTTTTAAAATATTGTATTAACAATGCGGTGATACCGCTTGTGTTTCTTGTGTTCTACCTGGTTAAAGCGGTGGATTATGGGTATTACCAGCAGCTATTACGGGGTACCGAAGTGCTTTTATTAGTAGGTGGGTTTTCAGGTGGCCTTATTCTTTCGATCATCCTTTCGTTTATCTATTTTTTTAGCGCCGACAAGACCATTTTTTATACAATGGGATCGGTTATTAAATCGGCCAATACCCAATATGAGGTTTCTATGCTGAAAACGCATTTGCCTGAAGAAAAGACTGAATTACGGGTAGACTGGTTTTTGAGTGCCAGCTTTCGTTTGCGCAAACCAAGAGATGTTCGCCATTACAGCGATGAATTTCTATCCTCTATCTTTAAACGACATCATGTGGCGGCGGTACTGGCCATTACCATCGCTTTTGTTTTCCTGATACTCGTGGGATATATTTCTGATTCGCGGCTCTTTCAAATACCTGCCGCGGCAAGTATTACCATACTTTTTGCCATTCTGATAGCAGTGGCCGGCGCCCTCTCTCTTTTTCTACATACCTGGAGTATTCCTCTATTGTTATTGTTTTATATTATCCTCAATTTCCTGTATCAGCATGAGATCATTGATCCGCGTAATAAAGCCTATGGTCTGAATTATCTTAATAAAAATGAACGCCCGGTTTATAACAGGGAAAACATCAGTCAATTGGCCGGTGATGCCAACATCGAATCCGACAAGAAATATTTTTTACAAATATTGAATCGCTGGAAAGCCCGTCAGACGGAAGAAAAACCAATATTGTATATTATCAATACCAGTGGTGGCGGGCTTCGCAGCGCGGCATTTACCATGAATACTTTACAAAAGCTGGACAGTGTATTTGGCGGACAACTGATGCGGCAAACTATTTTAATCAGTGGGGCCTCAGGCGGTATGCTGGGTGCCGCCTATTTCAGGGAACTGTATTATGAGAAGATAAAAGGAGCCGGCATTAACCTGCAGGATAAACAGTATACAGATAAGATTTCACGCGACCTGCTCAGCCCGCTCTTTTCATCTTTTGTTTCGAGAGACATAATAGGACCGGTTCAGAAATTTGAAGTGAATGGGTGCCAATATGCCAAGGACCGCGGATATGCGTTTGAACAAAAATTAAATGAGAATACCGATGGTTTGCTGCGTAAAACATTAAAAGATTACCTGGTACCCGAAGCTAATTCGGAAATTCCCACGATGCTTTTTAATTCGATGATCAACCGCGATGGTCGTAAGATAATTGTTAGTACTCACCCTGTCAGGTTTCTCATGCGGCCGCCAATGCATGCAGAAAATAGTATGTCGGTTGATCCTGATGCGGTAGATTTTAATTCTTTCTTCAGTAAGCAGGATGGTATGAATCTTAATATACTTTCCGCCTTACGGATGAGTGCTACCTTTCCGTATGTATTACCGAATGTATGGTTACCGACAGAACCGGTTATTGATGTAATGGATGCGGGTATGCGCGATAATTTCGGACAGGAAGCCAGTCTTCGTTTTATGGATGTATTTAAAGACTGGTTACAGGCAAATACCAGTAAAGTGGTATTGTTGCAGATTCGCGACCGCAGCCTGGACAACTGGGACAAACCTTTTGAAAGTAACAACTTTATCAGCCTGCTTACAAAACCTTTTTTAGTATTGCAGCATAACTGGTACAAGTTGCAGGATTATTACCAGCACGACCAGTTGCAGTATATGTCAGAGGCCTATGGCCCCAACTTTTACAGGGTATGTTTTCAATATGTTCCTTCCAAAAATGAGGAACCCGCCAGTTTAAGTTTTCACTTAACGGCTGCGGAGAAAAAA
>CAYHTC010000168.1:0-6043 GCA_964359445.1 uncultured Sediminibacterium sp.
GTCAGCAATGGGGCTTTTCAACAAACGTACCAGGGTGGGAATAGTAGAACCCGTGAGTCCAGTGGTTTTGATATTGGTATTATAAAATTCGACCATACCGGCGCCAACCGTATCTATGCCACTTATATCGGCGGAGCCGGTGGAAATGAACAACCCCATAGTATGGTAGTAGACGGGGCAGGTAATTTAGTGATTGCAGGAAGAACTACCTCACTGGATTATCCTACCAAAGGGGCGCTAAAACAGTATGGGCCATTAGGCGGTGAATGGGATATAGTAGTAACCAAATTAAATGCAACAGGCACGGCATTAATTGCATCCGTAAAAATTGGGGGCGATATGGATGATGGCGTAAATATCCGGCATAAGTATCCAATCAGAGGCGCCGAATCTATCAACAGAAATTATGGTGATGATGCCCGAAGTGAAGTGATACTGGATGCTTCCGGCAATATTTATTTTGCCTCCTGTACACAGTCAACTAATTTTCCTACCACTGCTGTATCAGCTCAAACAACGCTGGGAGGTACCAATGCCAGTGGCAGGAATCAGGATGCTGTAGTATTGAAATTAACACCTGATCTTTCTGCTGTTTTATTTAGTGTGATCATTGGAGGTAATGACGATGATGCGGCATTTGTATTAGCCATTAATCCATTTACCAATAATTTGTTTGTGGCAGGCGCTACGGCCAGCGCTAATTTTCCGGGTAATAAAACCGGTGTGAAGTTTCCTGTATTTCAGGGTGGAATTTCTGATGGGTTTGTGGCAGAGTTTACCGGCAACGGCGCTTTGGTGAGAAATGGTTTCTTCGGAACACCGGGCACGGATATTATTTATGGCATCCAGTTCGACAAATTCGGCCAGCTCTATATTTCAGGCACAACAACCGGTTCATGGCCAGTTCTTAATGCTAATTTTAGTCAAACTGCCGGAAAACAATTTATCTCTAAACTCAAGCCTGATCTTTCTGATTATATCTATTCTACTGTTTTTGGGTCCGGATCAGTTAATCCAAATATTTCACCCACCGCGTTTTTGGTAGACAGGTGCGAGAATGTGTATGTGTCTGGTTGGGGTGGAATGGTTAACAGCGAAAATGGTTATCCCAATAGCGGCACAAACGGGCTCTCGGTAACGCCTGATACTTATCAAAAAACAACCGATAATAAAGATTTCTACTTTTTTGTGCTGGAAAAAAATGCACAGTCACAATTATATGGTAGCTTCTTTGGCCAGAATGGTGGATTTGGTGAACATGTGGATGGCGGTACCAGCCGCTTCGACAGGAACGGCGTTATCTATCAGTCAATTTGTGCCAATTGCAGTTCTCCCAAACCTCCATTTCCTACAACGCCGGGTGTCTGGTCACCTTATAATGGTGCAAGTGATTGTAATCTTGCTGCCGTTAAGATCGCTTTTAACCTGGCGGGTATTGGTGCAGGTATATCGGCTTCGGTAAGTGGTGTGCCGCATGATACGGTGGGTTGCGTACCTCTGACAGTTGATTTTACGGATACACTGGCCATGGGTAAAGAGTATATATGGAATTTCGATGACGGATCAGGATTCATTACTACTTCAGTACCTTCTATTACACATACGTTTAATACCATTGGTTTTTACCGGGTAAAACTGATATCAGTTGATTCCAATTCCTGCAATATTGCAGATACTTCCTATGTTACCATGCGTGTAAGAGATGATGAAGCGGGATTGGCTTTTACTGCCGCTAAATTGCCTCCCTGCGCTTCTTTAACTTACCAGTTCACCAATAATTCAATCGCTATCAAACCCTTTACCCCCACCAGTTTCCGATGGAATTTTGGGGATGGCAATACAAGAATAGCAGGCGCCGGTTCTGTAACGCATACTTATGCCGCTCCGGGCACTTATCATGTGCGGCTGGTATTGATTGATACCAATTATTGTAACGAACCGGATAGCCTGGTGAAACAGATTCGTCTGTCACCCAATGTAAAAGCACAGTTTGAAACACCTGCTGCGGGTTGTGTTCCTTATACCGCTTCATTTAATAATACTTCTTTAGGAGGCGCCCAATTTATATGGGACTTTGGTGATGGCAGTACTTCAACGGAGACCAATCCGGTGCACCTGTATAACAAACTGGGAATATATCAGGTAAGGCTGATCGCTTCAGATACGGCCACCTGTAATAAAGACGATACTTCGGCCCTCTTTACTATTAAGGTAAACGCGAACCCCGGCGCCGCTTTCAGTTATTCTCCACAACCTACTGAACCCAATACCGTTGTTAGTTTTCTAAACAATTCTATTGGCGCCAGTTCTTATAAATGGTTGTTCGGCGACAGGGATACTTTATTCACTATCCGTGAGGATACGATGGTGAGTCATTTATACAATTCGTCCGGTACATTCAACACCTGTTTGGTGGCATACAATGTATCCGGTTGCAGTGATACCAGTTGTCAGTCAGTTCGGGTAATTATTAACAGCCTACTGGATGTGCCCAATGCATTTTCTCCGAATGGAGATGGGCATAACGATAAAATATATGTGCGTGGGTTTGGAATTGAAAAAATGACCTGGCGTATTTACAATCGTTGGGGAACATTAGTATATGAAGGTTTGGATCCTTATCAGGGATGGGATGGAACCTATAACGGAAAAATACAACCACAGGAAGTATACCATTATACATTAATTGTTCAATTCGGCAGTAAAGAAAGGGTCACTAAAAAAGGAGATATTACCTTACTTCGATAAAGGAATCATGAAGAGAAGTAGTAAAATTATATTAGTCATTATGTTGGTGGCGATGGCCGGTTATGGTAGTGCGCAGCACCTGCATTTTTCGCAATATTTTAATGCGCCTATGTTGGTGAATCCTGCCAATACCGGTTTTAATCCCGATTATGATTACCGAATGGGTGGTAATTACCGGAATCAATTTGCCAATTTGGGTAGTCCGTATAAAACGATGGGCGTTTGGGCCGATGCTAAATTATTCGCCGATCGTTTTGAAAATGGATGGGTTGGGGTAGGGGCCTCCTTACTGAAAGATGTGGCAGGCGGTGGCAGTTTATTTTCCACCAGTGGATATGCATCTGTTGCGTATCACCAGATGCTGGGCTACAATAGTTTACTTAGCGGTGGGTTCGGATTGGGCATTACCAGTAAGCGGATCGATATTTCTAAACTCAGTTTTGATAATCAGTGGAACGGAAAGTTTTTCGATGTAACCATTCCCGCCAATGAACCTTTTGCCTATAACCAGGCTACTTATTTTGATTTGCAGATGGGATTGAACTATGCCTATTTTGCTTCTGAGAATATGTACCTCAATGCCGGAATAAGTGTGATGCATATTAACACACCCAGGGAAAGTTTTTTTGATCCCACTGTTTCTGATAACCGTTTGGAAAGAAGGTATACTGCTTTTGTGAACAGTAGCTTCAAGATTCAGAATCTGTGGATCGTTAATCCCAATATCTATGTAAGTAAAATGGGTAATGCCTGGGAAACCGTTATGGGTTTCAATGCAAACCGCGATCTGGGTGGGGATGGACTGCAGCAATTTATTGTTGGCCTCTATTACCGCAATAAAGATGCACTGATACCCATGTTAGGTTTCCAGGTGAACGATATGAAATTCACCATCAATTATGATGCTACCATATCCGGTTTAAGCAGCATGAATGCCACCCGTGGCGCCTATGAAATTTCAATCGTAAAAAGCGGGATATTGCCTTCGAGTGTGGGAAGATCAGTGAAATGTCCAACCGTCAGATTCTGATTTATTTCTTTGCTTTTGTAAGCCTGCCTTTACCGCCATCGCGGCTTTTGATCTCCCTGGTCATATTCGTATTTAGTTAGCCTTCGGGCCGGTTTGTATTGGTTTTAACAAAAAAGGGCATCATTTCACTCACTGATCATATAATTATGTTCAATCCTGCCGCTTAATTTTTATCTTGCAAACCATCAATTATTTGTTATGAAATATTTACCCCTGAATCCTGAGATATTTATCAATAACAGAAAAAGATTTATCAAAGAGATGTTGCCCAACAGCATCGCTGTTTTTGTAAGCAACGATGAATGGCCCGCTAATGGCGATGCGCTTCATCCGTTCAAACAAAATACCGACCTGTTCTGGTTAAGCGGCATTATTCAGGAAGACTCGCTGGTAATCTTATTCCCCGATAATCCTGATCCGCGTATGCGTGAAGTACTGGTATTGGTCAGGCCCAATGAGTTGAAAGAAAAATGGGATGGCAAAAGACTGCGGGCAAAAGAAGCTACCGGCATCTCTGGCATTGCAACGATTGTTTGGTTAGATACCCTGGACGCCCTTTTGCAAACATGGGTACACCTGGCAGATCATATCTATCTTGATACGAATGAAAATGATCGCAAAGCTTCCCCTGTACGCAGCAGGGAATACCGTTTTGTTGATGAGATGAAAGCAGCTTACCCCCTGCACTCTTTCCGGCGTGCCGCGAAAATCATGAAACAATTGCGCAGTATTAAAACGAAAGAGGAAATAGTAGTGGTGCAGAAAGCTATTGATATTACGGATAACACTTTTCGCAGGTTATTACAATTCATTAAACCCGGTGTGAATGAATATGAAATAGAAGCAGAGATATGGCATAGCTTTTTGAGTCAGCGCGCCACCGGTCCGGCCTATGGAAGCATCATTGCCGGTGGCGATAATGCAAGAACCCTGCACTATGTTTCCAATAATGCAGATTGTAAGGATGGCGATTTACTATTGATGGATTTTGGCGCCGAATATGGTAATTACTGTGCCGACCTTACGCGTACCGTTCCGGTAAATGGTAAATTTTTGCCCAGGCAAAAAACCGTTTACAATGCCTGTTTACATCTTCATAATTATGCAAAATCCATATTAAAGCCGGGTATCTCCATACTGGCCTATACCGATAAAGTAGGGGAGGAAGCTACCAGGCAATTTTTAAAAATAGGATTGCTTCGAAAAGCGGATGTAAAGAATGAAGACAAAGACAACCGCGCTTACCGCAGATACCTCTATCACGGCATCTCGCATCATTTAGGAATTGATGTACATGACCTGGGAACCAGAACAGAACCTGTAAAAGCCGGCATGCTCTTTACCATTGAACCGGGAATATATATTGAAGAAGAAAAAATGGGTATCAGAATTGAAAATAATTTCTGGCTCACCAAAAATGGTAATATTGATTTAATGAAGAATATCCCGATTACAGTGGAGGAGATTGAAGCTTTGATGAAAAAGAAACAATAGCCGAATGAAACAGATACCTAATATTTTTACTTTGCTCAACCTTTTCTTCGGTTGCCTGGCTATTGTAAGTATCATGCAGACGGGTTTAACCCTTTCTGTTGATTCCAATGGAGAGAACCTGGTAGTAATACCCGAAAAAATTTATATGGCCAGCGTATTCATTGGCCTGGCAGCTTTGGTTGATTTTCTGGACGGATTTGTGGCCCGTCTTTTAAAAGCGTCTTCTGAATTGGGTAAACAACTGGATTCACTGGCCGACACGGTAAGCTTTGGTGTGGCGCCCGGTTTAATTGCTTACCAGTTTCTTCGTTTAAGTTTTGCTCAGCAACCGGATGGACTCGACATTTCGATAGCCTGGTTATTACCCGCTTTTGTTTTACCCTGCGCCGGGGCCTATCGTCTGGCAAGATTTAACATTGATAGTTCTCAAGACAAAGGATTTAAAGGGGTACCAATTCCGGCAGTAGGGTTATTATTCGCCTCTTTCCCTTTGGTGTATTGGTATTCGAATAGCGAAACCATCATCCGGATTTTAATAAATAAATGGTTTTGGTATGGAACCATTCTGCTGGTCAGCTACCTGATGGTATCCCGCCTGCCCATGCTGGCTTTGAAGTTTAACAGGTTTTCCGTTAAAAAAATGCTTCCTTTTATCATCATGGCCCTTATTGCAATAGCCGGAGCCCTTAGTTTCGGATGGCTGGCGGTTCCCCTCAAATTTATTGCTTACGTAATTCTATCTTTGTTATTCAAAAAACATGAATCATGACC
>CAYHTC010000169.1:0-6029 GCA_964359445.1 uncultured Sediminibacterium sp.
TTATCCGGGTTTAATCAGTTATAAATCTGAACCCGGTGGCGGCACTACTGATTATGCCATTGAGATATTTAACGGGGCGCTGGAAGAAAAAAGATACCGTTGCTTTTTGAAGGAAGATACTTTCCTGCCAATGATGTATATGCCCGATGCCATTCGGGCCACACTGGAACTGATGGATGCACCGGCTGATAAAATTTCAGTTCGTACTTCCTATAATATTTCAGGAATGAGCTTTTCGCCGAAAGAAATCGGGGTGGAGATACTAAAACATATTCCTGATTTTAAGTTGAGCTATGCACCCGACTATCGCCAGGCTATCGCCGATAGCTGGCCGCAAAGTATTGATGATACCGTGGCTACCAGGGATTGGGGCTGGAAACCTGAGTATGATTTAAGTAAGATGACAGCGGATATGATAGAAAACCTTACGAATAATTAAAATCGAAAGCCTATCCCGATATTCGCTCCGCGAATGCCGGCCCAGGGGCCATTTATTTTGATGATTGCACCGCTATTGTTTACAGTGCTGGTAAATGTAAACGGATCAGGTTTGATATCATTGAGGCTCAATTGCAGGGCAGTTACTTCATCATTGGTTAAGGGTGCCGCAAAATTCAAATCCCCTTTACTGGTTCCATAGTGTCCGCCAATCAACTGAATATCCATAACAAGTTTTGTGGCCAGTTGAAACTGCCAGCCAATCATTATTCCCGGGCTGTTTGAAGTAATCTTTCCGGTGAAATCTGCTTCTTTGGATGTGCCGGCGCCCGGGCCTGTTGTTACAGTATATTTAACCGGCGCGGTAATGTTGAAAGTTGCGAACCTTAAGTAGGGTGCGAGATAAAAACCTTTCATCCTGCCAAATCCGAGATAGAGCCTTAGTTCGGGAGTAATGGCCGTATTGCCAATCTGGAATTTATTAAAGTTTACATCAGGGCTGTTAATGGCTTTTTCCAATTGGCTTTGAAAAGGTACTGCTCCTTTGGACATGGTACGATAACTGATAGAAAAAGAAACGCGTTTGGTTAAACTTCTTTCATAGGTAAAATGATAATTTCTCACTGCCATTGAACCCAGGTTCCAGCGCAGGATATTTTTACCCCCAATCAGGCTTTGCGCGCCGGCAAACATGGGCAGGCAAAGCAAAAGAATGATAATTTTTTTCATATTTTTTTATTTTTATTGATTATGTCTGGTAGTGCACTTATTTTATTTTGCCATTAAATCGTATACAGTTTTGTTTTCAAGAATCAGCAGCGTATTATCCCTTACCTGTTTCATAACCCTGTTAAGCCCGCATTTTTTTTCATCACAATCTTTGCATTTCTGATAAAAATTAAGACTTACACAGGATAACAGGGCAATGGGCCCCTCAACCAGCCGCATTATATGTGCCAGCGTAATTTCTTTTGGGTCAACTTTATAGAAATAACCTCCTCCTTTTCCTTTTTTACTTTCCAGCAAGCCGTCTTTTTTCAGTTGCAGTAAAATATTCTCCAGGAATTTCAGGGGTATTTTTTTCTTTTTAGCAATTTCCGCGATCAATATGGGCCCGTCTTTTTTCCGCTCGGCCATAAAAGTCAGGGCCTTTAATGCATATTGTGTTTTTTTTGAGAGCATAGTATAGCGGAAAATAGTGAACAATTTTTTTAATCTACAATCCCAGCACTTCTTTCATACCGAAGATACCTTTTTTATGAATAGCAAACTCGGCTGCCAGCACGGCGCCGCCCGCAAATCCTATCCGGTTATGAGCGGTATGTATAATCTCTATATCATCCACGGCGGAAGCATATTTTATTTTGTGTGTTCCGGGTGCAGGGTCTATCCTTTCCGAAATAATCTCCAGTTGTTCAGGATGATCGCTATGGTGATTTACCCATTCTTTTTTTGTTTTGATATGTTGCAAAACCTGTTCAGCCAATGTAATGGCTGTGCCACTGGGGGCATCTTTTTTTTGTGTATGATGTATCTCTTCCAGCGATACCGTATAGTTGGTATGGTTATTCATGAGTTTGGCGAGACAGGTATTCAGTTCAAAGAACAGGTTTACTCCAATGCTGTAATTACTGGCATAGATCAGTGTGCCATTTTGTTTTTCGCAGTATTGCCGGGCCTCGCTCCAATGTTCCAGCCAGCCGGTTGAGCCGCAAACAAGCGGAATACCCAGCTCAAGGCATTTCATCACATTGGTAAAAGCGCTGTGCGGACCCGTAAATTCTATGGCTACATCCGCTTTTGCCAGTTGTTCCCTGTTTAGATCCGCTGCGTTTTCCAGGTCAATCTTTACTACGATCTCATGCCCTTTAGCTATTGCAACAGACTCAATGGCTTTTCCCATTTTTCCATAACCTATCAATGCGATTCTCATGGGCTCAGATTTTTGTGATTTTGGTATGATTGGTATGATATTTCATTGAATTGCAAATAAAGTACTATGTGACAGGAAATCGCCTGTAAATTAAGAGATTTCCCTATGTTGTTCCTATGCATAGCGGTGACAGTCTCAATTTCATAGTAAAGCAGACTCAGCTTAACGGGTAATGGTCTGCTTGCGGGAAGGGTTTTTCAGGTTTAGTGTAAGGCCCAGTCCGGGTGTTTTTGTGTAAGGATTGAAGGTTGGGCTTAACTGCATGGAAAGGTCACTGCTTACATCAAATTGTTTCAGGTGCGCGAATACAGTGGCATCAGCCACCTGCAATCCCCAGGCAAGTAAAAACCATAGAATGGAATAATCCCTGTCACGGCGGAAAGAATTCCGGTAACTCTGTAAAGAAGTGAGGCCTAGATTTTTTAACTGGCTATCTATCAAAGCCACATCACTGCTGTCTCCTGAGGCCTCTTTGAACCTGGCTTCAAAGGCAAATTTTGTTTTCTGATAATAACTGTTATTATAAAAATACATACCTGCAGGTATGGCCAGTATGCCGTACACAACCGGTATTTTCCAGTATTCCCTGTTATAGGCCTGTCCCCAGCCGGGTATAATCGCTGATCGCCTGGTAGCAATTTTGGGATAGTGTTTGGCCACCGTGTCTTTCTTTACAATAGCCTTTATAAGGGATGCAGTATCTTTTGGTGAAAGCGGTGTATCGTTTTTTGCATGCAGGGATCGGCTGTTAACGGGTATTTTTTTATCAGCCTGTGCTTTGGCACAGGTTATACATCCGGCACTAATGAATAATAATATGAGGAGCCTGTTTACTATCATGCAAATTAACTCACGGTAACATTCATCGCATCGAGTAATTTATTCAGTTCTTCGAGTGAGTAATACTCGAGTGTAATACTGCCATAACCTTTTTTATTATGGGACATTTTTACTTTGGTTGCGAAATGGGAAGCTAAATTATCTTCAATTTTTTTGAAGGCGGCCGGCAGATCAGACTTTACGGAAGATTTAACACCATTGTTTTTCCCGGCCTTATACATGTTACGAACCAGTTCTTCCGTTTGACGGACATTCAGGTTTTTTTGTTGTATTTCTTTATAAACAAACAACTGCTTATCTATCGTATCAATATTCACCAGCGCTCTTGCATGGCCCATACTAAGGTTACCATTGCGAACGGCGAGTTGAATATCGGGAGGCAACTTTAATAAACGCAGGTAATTGGTAACGGTGGTTCTCTCTTTACCCATTCTTTCTGCAACCTGTTCCTGTGTATGATTCAGTTCTTCCATCATACGTTTATAGCTGATAGCTATTTCGATGGCATTGAGGTCCTCACGTTGTAAATTCTCCAGCAATGCCAGTTCAAGCAGTTGTTGGTCATTTGCCTGGCGTATATAGGCCGGGATATCAGTTAATCCGGCAATTTTAGCTGCACGAAAACGGCGCTCACCGGCAATTAACTGGTATTTTCCATTGGCTAATTTTGAAACAGTAAGCGGCTGGATGATATCGTGCAGTTTGATAGAAGCTGCCAGTTCATTCAATGACTGTTCATCAAAATCACGCCGGCGCGGGGTGGGATTGATCTGTATATATGCCAGCGCAATTCTGCTGGTATGCGTTACTTTTTCCGCTATTTCAGTCTTTAAGGTACCGGCTGTTGTTTTCAGATCGGCATCAATATTCTGTAATAAAGAGCGAAGCCCTTTACCTATGAGTTCTTTATTTTGTTTGGGGGTAGACATACGTTATAATTAAGAATTAATAATTAATAATTGATTATTAATTACTCTATGATTCTTTCCTGGTTGGTCATTTTCGTCAGGCCGTTATTTTGTAAAATTTCTTTGGCAAGATTCAGATAGTTGATGGCGCCTTTGCTCTCTGCATCGTAAAGGATTACGGGTTTGCCTACGCTGGGGGCCTCACTCAGGCGGGTATTCCGGTGGATGATGGTATCGAATACCATATCATCAAAATGCCTTCTCACTTCACTAACTACCTGGTTGCATAAACGTAAACGGCCATCATACATTGTCATCAGAATGCCTTCAATCTGCAACTCAGGGTTTAGCCGGTTTTGAACGATTTTAATAGTATTTAATAATTTACCTAATCCTTCCAGTGCAAAAAATTCACATTGTACCGGCACAATCACACTGTCTGCTGCCACCAGGGAATTCACCGTTATCAATCCCAGTGAAGGCGAGCAATCTATGATAATGAAATCATACCTGTCGCGCACCAGATCGAGGATGGCTTTGAGTACATTTTCACGATTCGGATAATTGATCATTTCAATCTCAGCGCCTACCAGGTCTATATGAGAGGGAATGATATCCAGGTTGGGAACATCACTTTTCAATATCACATCAGCCGCCACTACATTATTTACCATACAGTCATAGAGGCTGTTGGTAATATTGTGCAGGTCAAAGCCAACGCCTGTGGTGCTGTTTGCCTGAGGGTCGGCATCTACTAACAGGGTTTTAAATTCGAGTACGGCAAGACTGGCTGCAACATTGATTGCCGATGTTGTTTTGCCTACCCCGCCTTTTTGATTTGCCACTCCAATAATTCTTGCCATAAGTACCCGCGGCCCCCCTACAGGGGCTTTTTTTTGATGAATAGGTTAAATCTCAATTGTTTCCATAATCGCCGGTAATAAAAGGTTCCTTCCGGCTGCTTCAAATATTTTTCCGGCTTCCGCCTCATTAATTTTGATAAATCCAAAGGTATTGTAATGTACGCCTACAATTGTTTTGCAACCGATAAAGTCTGCGGCTTTTGCCGCATCTGCCGCATCCATGGTAAAATTATCGCCAATGGGCAGTACGGCAAAATCCAGTTTGGCCCAGCCGGGAATGAGTTGCATATCCAATGTAAGCGCGGTATCCCCGCTATAATAAAAATTTCCTTCATCTGTCATAAACAGGAAACCCAGCGGATTGCCACCATAGGTTCCATCAGGTAAGCTACTGCTATGCTGCGCAACCACTACTTTTACCGTGCCAAAATCAAAATGCCATTTACCACCCGTATTCATCGGATGGGTGTTGAATATACCCTGTTTATTCAGCCATTCATGAATTTCCCAGTTGGCAATAACCATACAACCGGTTCTTTTTGCAATGGTAATACAATCCGCTATATGGTCAGAATGGCCATGCGACAGGAAGATATAATCCGCATCAAGGCTATCAATATCCACCTGTTTAGCCAGTTCATTTCCGGTGATAAAGGGATCGAAAAGAACTTTCCGGCCCTTAATCACTACCTGAAAACAGGAATGTCCGTAATATGTCAGATGCATAAATGGGTTTTCTTTGAAAGTGGTCAAAAATACACTTTAGGACAGAGGTTTTGAAACAATATTATGCAAAGGATGTTAACTTGGGAAGAGTTAGGAGTTTGGAGGTAGATGGCAGGCTGACTGTATATTTGACCGGAGAAAGGCTGGTGTGAAGCTATTTTTAACAAAAAAGTTCTGAAAGAAATTGCTAATTTAAGCTGATAAAAACTTAGTTGATGCGAAATGCAAGTACCTGGTGGATTATAGCCCTGATCATGTTATTGCTGGACCTGTATGTTTACCAGGCCCTTAAAACGGTTACCCAGAATTCAAACGAAAAGG
>CAYHTC010000170.1:0-6020 GCA_964359445.1 uncultured Sediminibacterium sp.
CATTAACCAATAATTGAAAGCGCGCAGAAAACGTACTTCAGCTCTTGCTTTTTTAATTTCAGCCGCGTCAGTCCCGGTAATGCCACGACTGGCTAATTTTTCATCGGTTGACTCACGTAAATATTCATTGCCTAAAGTAATATTATAAATGGGCCTTGCATAAATTCCTTTCAGGAAAGGATCACCGCTTGTCCATTTCAGATCATGAAAATCATGAATGGTCTGGTCATTCCAGGAAACCACCGCTTCGTCAGTAGGTAATTCCTGGCAGTTAAATAACATACGGATAAAAGCAACCTGGGAACCTTCATCCAGTCCGCCGGCGATATCGGGTTGACCGGCAGGGCCCTGGTTACCTGTGATAGACAGGCCTCCGTATACTTTGGCCAAAACGCTTTTATACCCGGCCGCATTTGAATAGGTTGTTGCCGGCGTAAGATCGTTTTGCGGAAATAAATCCAGTTTTTTTGCACAGGATGTTGCCGTGGCAACCACCACGATCGCGAACATCCATTTTATTAGTGTTTTACTTTTCATATAATTCGTTTTTAAAAATTAGAAATCAAAGTTGAAACCAAGTGAAACAATTCTTGGACGGGGATATATATTTCCATCCACACCCGAATCACTCGCGTTCTCAGGGTCCAATCCTTTGTATTTCGTGATCACCAATACATTCTGAACACTCAGGTTAACACGTAAAGAGGCTTTATTTTTAAGCACCTTTCCGGCATTATACCCAATGTTAATGTTATCTAACCGTAAGAAAGAAGCATTTTCAATATAGATGTCAGACAGGTATTGGTTGTTATTGAATTTTGTGTCAAGATAATTTCTTGGCCCGTTCCCAATAAAATTGATCGGATTTTTAATGGCGCGTAAAACACCGTTTGAAGAGTTGTAGTTATTATACAGGTAGTTACCTATAGAGCTATGCGCGCTTAAGCCAACTGTCCAGTTTTTATACGCAACCTGTGTGTTGATACCCAGTAAAAAATCGGGAGCAGGTTTCTTGTAATAATAACGGTCGGCATCATCAATTTTGCCATCCCTGTTAATATCTTCATATAAACCTTCAATGGCATTGCCGGTTGTTTTATCGTAGATCTGTTTAAACACATTATAAGTATAAGGAGCATATCCCACTGCAAATTTACCAATGTTATTACCGGTACCACCGCCAATACCACTTACATCAATTCCTTTAAAAGCGGGATCCTGTTGTTTCAGCAGGTTGGTAATAGTAGATTTATTATAGGTAACGTTGAATCCGAAATCCCAGGTCAGGTCTTTGGTTTTAACAGGCGTGGTATTCAGTGTAAACTCAACCCCTTTGTTTTCCATATTACCTACATTGGTAAGCAGGGTAATATCAAAGTTTGAACCAGGTGCCACCGGAATAACACTTAACAGGTCTTTGGTTGTTTTCTGGTAAACATCAATGCTACCGGAGATTCTGTTATTAATAAAAGAGAAGTCCAATCCAATATTCGCTGTGGTAGTGCTTTCCCATTTAATATTCTCATCATAGGCAGATGGTCGTAAGAAAGTATAAAACGTGTTGCCGAACTGATAGGCCGCAGTAGAAGTACTTCTGCTGTATCTTGGTAAGTAAGGATATAAATTACCCACATCCTGTTGCCCGGTTATACCCCAGCCAACACGCAGTTTCAAATCATACAGGACAGTACTGTTCTTAAAAAATTCTTCTCTTAATTTCCAGGCCGCTGCTATTGCAGGGAAATTACCGATTCTGTTATCAACTGAAAATTTAGAACTTGCATCTCTGCGAAGAGAAGCCGTTAATAAATATTTGTTAGCCAAAGTATAGTTTACTCTGCCTAAATATGACTCAAGGCGATACTCCGGTTTATCAGTCGCGAATGCAGGTGTTGAACCGGGAATTAAGGTACCAGTCTGACCATAGGAGGCAAAATTGCTAACATTGGTTATAAAGTCCTGGTAGCTATGTCCTGCCAGCACATCTAACTTACTGTTAATGGCGGGAAGGTCTTTTGAATAAAACAAAGAAACATCGGCCAGTGTATTGGTTTTCTTTTGTTCATAATGGGTAAACCTGCCGTTTGTTTTATAGTTGGTAGCAGACAAAGCCTTAATATTATCATCTCCTTTACCATTTGAATTATCAATACCCACATTTACTAAAATGTGCCAGTCTGGAAGAAAATGAAGTTTGTAATCCAGTTGTATATTTCCAATCAGTCTGTTTACCACAGAATTATTATCTCTCAAATCTAACAGGCCCAACGGATTGCGGGTGGATAGGTCAATGGGTTTGGTATCCGGTTGAAGCCATTCGTAATAGCCGCCATATTTATTGCTGGCAAAAACGGGTTGTGTTGGATCGAATGCCACAGCATTTCCCACGGCGCCCTGATCGGCAAAACGATTTTTTGTCTGGCTGTATTTCAGGTTCAGGATAACAGAGAGATGGTCGTTAAAATACTTAGGCGCTAAATTTAAGGCAGTTGATACCCTGTTAAATTTATCTGTTTTTAAAATACCTGCCTGGTCTAAATAACCCAAAGAGAGGCGGAAGGGTAAATTACCCAGGCTACCACTGGCGCTCAGGTTATTATCGGACCCCACAGCAGAGCGGAAAATTTCTTTCTGCCAGTCTGTATTAGCGGTACCTAAAATATTTTTATAGGTGTTATTGCCTGTAGCTGTAGCGTCTGCATTAATAATACTTCTGATCTCATCGGCAGTAAGTACATCCACTTTTTTTGCAATAGAGCCTACAGAGCCCTGTGTATTGAAATTAAATTTCACTTTCCCTTTTACTCCTTTCTTGGTAGTTACAATTAATACGCCATTAGAGGCCCTTGAACCATACAGCGCGGTTGCAGAGGCATCTTTCAATACGCTCATACTCTCAATGTCATTAGGGTTAATGGTATTTAACAGATTACCTGAACCTGCTATACCATTGCTTTCAACAGGGATACCATCGATTACAATTAAAGGGTCGTTGCTGGCGTTTAAAGAAGCGCCTCCGCGTATACGGATTTTACTACCACCACCGGCAGAACCGCCACCCGAAGTGATTTGTAATCCGGCTACTTTACCCTGTAATAATTGTTCTGAGGAGTTGATGACTCCTTTTTGAAAATCTTTGGCGGAAATCGCGGTTACAGAACCGGTTAGATCGCCTTTTCTGCGACTACCGTAGGCAATCACAATAACTTCACCCAAAGCGGTACTGGTTTGTGATAAGGATACATTAACTGTTTCCCCAACAATACCGGCTTCCCGTGTAGCAAAACCGATTGAGGTAAATACCAAAGTTGTGGCAGTTGCAGGAACTTTAATTTTAAAAACTCCCGCGGCATCGGTTTGGGTAACCACTTGCGTACCCTTAACCCTAACGGTAGCGCCTGCCAGACTGCTTCCGTCATTTGAATCTGTTACCTTGCCGGTAACCACTTTGTCCTGGGCCATGGCCGGCAAACTGCAGACCGTAAGCACCAACAGCAAAGCAACAAGCATTCGTTTGAATTTCATAATTGTTGTTTTTTCGGTTTTAAAGTATTTTGTTTTCATTTATTCATAATGGTTATTCACAAAGCGTTTTACCTTAGCAAAAAAAATTTTTCCACCCTTGTTTTTTTGTTATGAGCGATTTTCAAAAGATAAACTCCATTCGCATACATACCTGCCGATAGCTGATTCGTTTGCAAAGTCAGTTTCTGATTACCTGCCGGTCTGAACCCCTGAAATACAGTACCCAATGATTTTCCATTCATATCTTCCAATGAAATTTTTACCTGTGCGCTTTCAGGAAGCTGATAACTTATTACAGCAGTTCCGTGAACGGGGTTGGGCATGATGGATACAGGCATATCAGAAACGATATTATTTACAGAACCAATAGCCGTAACTACCGTATTATTAATATTCCGGTTGGTATATACAGAGTACTCACCAGGCTGTAAAGTAATTTGCTCCGCTGCACCGGTTGCTGTTCGGGTGGCATTCGTTAAATAACTATACCAGGTTCCCGCAGCGGGAAATGTAATCGCGGCGGTCTGACTGTTTACATCAAAGTTGCCGATTACCAGTACCTGCAATGAGTCGTCTAAAAGCTGTAACCATTTAACATTTCCAGCCAAACCCGCGGTAACCGCATTGGTAGTAAAAGTAGTTTTATAATCAGGTGTTAGTTTTAGTTTAATCAGTTTTGCATATACATCATATAAAGCTTTTCTGGCAGTTTGATTATAATAGTCCCAACGTATGGGTTTCTCTGCTGTCCGGCAACCACCGGCTGCATCAATTGTTCCATTGCTGCAGGCGTTGATGGAGGTATGATAGCCCAGTTCTCCAAATTGCCAGATCATTTTAGGGCCGGGTATCATGGACCAGAAAGCGGCAGCCATTTCCTGTCGCTTCAGGGCTGTTGCAGTGTCTTTCACAGAATAGGCGCCCGCGATATTTCCGTAAGAAAGATTTTTAAACATTAAGCGCTCTTCATCATGACTTTCCTGGTAAGCAACCAGCAAGGGTGAATTCCAGTTTTTATTTTTGGAGAGGGCGCCGCTAAAATCTGATCCTGTATTATACCCCATGGTAGCCTGGTTAAAACTGTAATTCTGGTTGCCCCATATCAGCATACCATAATTCGCTAATTCTGTTTCTTCTGTATTAGCGGCAAAATGTTCGAGTATGCAATACGAAGCAGGCGATACCTGTTGCATGGTATCGTATATCCTTTTCCAGATAGCTACCCGGCTGGCATCGTAATTACCCCAGGCCGAAACATCGGTGGGGTTATTCACCTGCGTAAATCCTTTTGAAAGATCCCATCGAAATCCGTCTATCTTATAATTAGTGAGCCAATGTCTTACAATGCGGGCTGTCAGATCCCTGGTAGCCTGACTTTCATGATTGAAATCATTTCCTACATTATAGGGGTGAGTAGCCGTAGGGTTTAACCAGGGATTGTTGGCAGCGGGACGGTTATTTACAGCATCCCAGTATAATTGTGCCAGTGGTGATGAGCCCATACAATGATTCATTACCATATCCATGATAACTGCGATGCCCTGTTGGTGACAGGCGTCAATAAATTGTTTGATGGCCGTTTCCGTACCATAAAATTTATCAGGCGCGAACTGGAAATTAGGATTATAGCCCCAACTGAAGTTTCCTTCAAATTCATTGAAAGGCATCAGTTCTATGGCGTTAATACCCAGCCTTTTAAGGTAGGGCAAGGAATCTTTCAGTGTTTGAAAATCCTGTTTGGCTACAAAATCCCTGATCAGTAATTCATAAATAACCAGGTTCTTTTTATCAGGTCTTGTAAAATTGGTTACCTGCCAGTTGTATGCCGGTTTCGCTGTTTGCAGAATACTCACAATCCCGGTTGTTTTACCGGCGGGATATGTTTTCAGGCTGGGATAAGTAGCAGAAGGAATGTATTTATCATTATCCGGATCCAATACTTTTTCTGTGTTGTAATCCGCTACTTTAATGGATCCGTCAACTACATACTGATAAGCATATTCGGTACCCGGGGTTAAGCCGGTAATCCTAAGCCAGAATCGATTTCCATCAGGGGTACGATTCATTTGTGTTGAAAGACTTTCGGTCCAGTTATTAAAATCCCCAATCACAGATGCTTTGTTTTTTCCCGGAGCGTATAATACCAATGTTACAGAAGCATCGCCTGGTTCATAGTTAATCCCATCTTTTACGCCGGTGGGTAAGTCAGCTATAGTAACCTCACCGGTTACAAAAAATGAAATGGTATCTCCGGAACTTACTGAACCACTAACCGCTTCTGCAATGATGGTTTGTGTGCCCGCGGCGGCAATTACCGCATTCGCGTTTACAAGGGTTGCCGCAGAAACAGTTGTAAGCAAATTGCCATTGAATAAAATCCGCATAGTGGATGAACTGCTGCCAACTGCCGATACTTTTATAGTATCTCCCACTATAGCTGCAATCGTTTGCGGAATCATCTTAAAAAACGGTTGCATCAAAGGCGTATCTATACG
>CAYHTC010000171.1:0-5946 GCA_964359445.1 uncultured Sediminibacterium sp.
ACACTATTGAAAAGATCGCTGCCAAACTGGCCATCTTATATTCGCTGTATGAACTCAAAAACCAGATAACCCAGACCACTTCGGCCTACTTTGAGCCGGCACTGGATTATGTAATCGTGAAAATGCCAAGATGGAATTTTGATAAGTTCAAAGGCGCCAATGATACCCTGGGTCTTCAGATGAAAAGCGTGGGCGAAGTGATGGCCATCGGCAGAAGTTTTACCGAAGCTATTCAAAAAGCCTGCCAGAGCCTGGAGAATGAAGCCATCGGCCTCGGATATTATGGTAAAAGTTTGATGAAGAGCGAAGAACTGGTAGAATACATCAAAACGCCGAAATGGGACCGTATCTTCCGTATCAAAGATGCGCTGATGCAGGGTTCTACGGTTAAATCCATTGTACAGGCCACCAGGATAGACCGCTGGTTTATTTACCAGATACAGGTCATCTGTAACATGGAAAAAGAGATCGCCAAATATACCCTCGATACCCTTCCTGTTGACCTGTTTAAAGAAGCCAAGAAAAATGGTTTTGGCGATGCTCAACTGGCACGCATACTGCATGGCGACTGCACAGACGAGCAGGTATATGAAAAAAGAAAAGCCCTTGGTATTACCCGTGTATATAAAATGGTAGATACCTGCAGCGCCGAGTTCGAAGCAAGAACCCCTTATTTTTACAGTACCTTTGAAAGATAGCTGTAACATTTACCGCTGGCTCATGATCATCGTACTTTTCCGTTCCTACCGGAGAGTCGTAAAAGATGAACTGCAGCATTGGGGAGTATTGAAAAGAACGGGGAATGTGAAGGGGATTGATGTGTTAGCGGTCAATGGTGAATTGTGACGCACGGTTGCCCGTTCCCCGGTTTTCCGTTACTTTGCAGCTCTTAACAAGACGCAATAAGAAAGTATGAAACTGAAAGACATCCAGGTACTGAATGAAAAAGAAACCCGCGGTGGTTTTGGAGAAGGCATTTATGAGATAGGAAAAGAGAAAGAGAATGTAGTGGTACTCACGGCCGACCTTGCCGGTTCCCTTAAACTGGGGCCTTTTATTAAAGATTTTCCCGATCGTTTTGTACAGGTTGGTATTGCCGAAGCCAATATGATTGGTATTGCCGCCGGTATGACTATTGGCGGTAAAATACCGTACACCACTACCTTCGCTAATTTCAGCACCGGCCGTGTGTATGATCAGATACGCCAGAGTGTGGCTTATAGTGGAAAGAATGTAAAAATATGTGCCTCACATGCCGGATTAACCCTTGGTGAGGATGGCGCTACCCACCAGATGCTGGAAGATATCGGGCTGATGAAAATGCTGCCCGGCATGACCGTGATTGTGCCCTGCGATTTTAATCAGACCAAAGCGGCCACCAAAGCCATTGCTTCTTATGAGGGCCCGGTGTACCTGCGTTTTGGCCGGCCTAAATGGCCCAATATTACCAAAGAAGACGGATCTGATTTTGTGATAGGCAAGGCGCAGCCATTAAGCGAAGGAACCGATGTAAGCATCTTCGCCTGCGGTCACATGGTATGGAAAGCCATTGAAGCCGGGCGCATACTCGAAGAAAAAGGTATCAGTGTAGAACTCATCAACATACATACGATAAAGCCATTGGATGAAGCGGCTATTATTGCTTCTATCTCCAAAACCAAATGTGCCGTTACGGTAGAAGAACATAATGTAATCGGCGGCTTAGGCGATGCCATTGCGCAGGTAGCTGCCAGATACCAACCCGTACCCATTGAATACATTGGTACCAATGATGTATTTGGTGAAAGTGGAAAACCAATGGAACTCTTAACCAAGTACGGGCTGGATACGCCGTTTATTGTGGCGGCGGTGGAGAAAGTTTTGGGAAGGAAATAGATAGTTCAAAGCATTACAAGCAGATATTCATTTTAATATTACAATTGAAAACAAGCAGCTTCAATTATCTTAATAAATCAAGGTAAACGATCATTACTTACTTTCAGTTTTTCTAAAAATTCAATTCCTGCATTTGCCATTACAACTTTGCTTTCTGCCATCATCTGTATAACCCACAAACTTCCATGCACCGTTATACCTTGGTCAGTTGCTTCACTTCTCAACTTTGCATCACCTGTAAGTTTGACAAAGCAATCAGCACCTGACTATCAGGTTTCATTTTACCTTGTTCGTATTTATGCAATGCCTGACGGGAAACAATTTTTTCAAGTTTGTTTTCCAAGTCCTGTAAGGACATACCAGCCATTTTTCGGGCTGATACCAGTTTATTTCCAAATACATTTTCCATTGTGTTATTTATTTGAGTATTTCGATTTGTTGATAACAGTAGTATTTTATTACAAATTGTCAACCACAAAGAATAAAAAATTTTCCACAGGCAGTGAAAAATAACCCAACGCGCCAGGTCAGAGTGCAAGAAAAAATCTGAACTCAGCCGACTTTTCAAAAAAATTAGCTGAAAGGTTGCTGCAATACAAGGGGCGTTGGCAAAGCTCGGTGAGTGAGCAAATAAAAGATTTACCAGGCTTTGAACAAGTGGAACGTGAAGTACAAAGACATTAGAATAGAGAATAAAATCGCAAAACACTAACTTTAAAGAGTTTGAATTTTTTAAAAGCCGGTTGTATATTTAAGTATTGCACTAAAACGATTGCCTGCCATGCTAAACCTATCCGTACTTCTCGACGACAGCGCCAGACGCTATCCTGCCAAAACAGCTTTTACTTTTATGGATACCTCTCTTACCTATGCACAGGCAAATGAGGCCGCCAACAAAGTGGCCAATGGCTTACGGGCCAAAGGGATCCTGCCGGGAGATAAAGTGGCCCTGGGTTGTTTAAACCTGCCCGCTTTTCCCATTATCTATTTTGGCATACTCAAGGCCGGGGCGGTAGTGGTACCCCTGAGTGTGTTATTGAAAAAAGACGAGATAGAATATCACCTTACCAATAGTGAGGCCAAAGCTTATTTCTGTTTTACCGGTACACCTGAATTACCCATGGGAGAGATAGGCTATGCGGGTTGTAAAGCAGTGGCCACATGCGAACATTTTTTTATGATCATGCCGGCAGCCAATATGCCCTCACCAATAGAAGGTGTTGAAACCCTGGGCAGTTTAATGAATGAGCAGGCACCCATCTTTGAAACATACCAGAGTAAGGCAGATGATACAGCGCTGATTATTTATACATCAGGTACTACCGGCCGGCCCAAGGGTGCAGAATTATCACATTCCAATCTACTCGTTAATGCCATTATATCTTCCGACCTGATGGATAGTAATACCGAAGATGTGCTATTGATTGTATTACCGCTGTTTCACATTTTTGGAATGACGGTTTTGATGAATGCCGGTATTTATAAGGGTTCTACCAATATTCTATTACCCCGCTTTGATGCCGAAACCGTTTACGGGTTGATGCAGCGGCACAGTGTTACCATATTCGCGGGCGTACCCACCATGTATTGGGGTCTTCTCAATTATACAAATCCGGAATTCGATTACGAAAAGATAGCCAGCACGTTAAAAATATGCGTTTCCGGAGGAGCTTCTTTGCCGGTTAATGTGATTGAAAATTTTGAGAAAAGATTCAACGTGCCCATAATTGAAGGCTATGGCATGTCTGAAGGATCGCCGGTAGTTACGTTTAACCAACTCAAGCTTGGTAGAAAAGCAGGATCAATTGGTAAACCGGTATGGGGTGTGGAAGTAAAACTAATTGATAGTGATGGGGCAGAAGTGCCGGTTGGCGAAAAAGGCGAGTTGCTGTACCGTGGGCATAATGTGATGAAGGGCTATTATAAAAACCCGTCTGAAACTGAAAAAATAGTAAAAGACGGCTGGCTGTATTCAGGCGATATTGGTATAAAAGATGAAGAAGGTTTTTTCTTTATTGTTGACCGTACCAAAGACATGATTATACGTGGCGGCTTTAATGTATATCCGAGAGAGATAGAAGAAGTGATGATCAAACATGAGGCTGTATCGCTGGTGGCGGTGATTGGTATACCCCATGAAGAAATGGGGGAAGAAATAAAAGCCTTTGTTGTATTGAAAGAGGGCCAAACCATTTCTGATATTGACCTGATTAACTGGACAAAAGAAAGGGTGGCAGCTTACAAATACCCCAGGTATATTGAATTTCTTACTGCTTTACCAATGAGCGCTACCGGTAAAATATTAAAAAAAGAATTGCGGAAATAACAGAAAACAGAAAGCCCCGGCATTCACTTCATAAATTTCACTGCTCACCGCCTCATCCTATTCTGTTATCTCTATCGCCTTCGCCTTATGTGTACCCGAAATAAAAGTATACACGGCAGGGATGACCAGTAAGGTTAAAATTAATGAGAAAAGGATGCCACCCACTACTACAATACCCAGCGGAATACGGCTGGTAGAAGCAGCGCCAAGGCTCATGGCAATAGGTAAGGCGCCTAAGGAAGTGGCAAGGCTCGTCATTAAAATAGGGCGAAGCCTTTGTGTGGCAGCTTCTACCACCGCTGCTTTTTTGGCTAAACCGAACTTCCTTTTCTGGTTGGCGAATTCAACAATCAGGATACCGTTCTTGGTTACCAGACCTATCAGCATGATCATCCCGATTTCAGAGAAGATATTCAGGGTTTGATCAAACACATATAAACTTAGTAAGGCGCCGGCTAATGCCAATGGCACCGTTAACATGATAATGAACGGATCAAGAAAACTTTCGAACTGCGCAGCCAATACCAAGTAAATCAGTAACAGGGCAAGCACAAACGCAAAAACAATATTGGATGAACTTTCAGAATAATCTCTTGACGGGCCGGTTAATGAGGTCTGATAAGATTCATCAAGCAGTCTGTTGCCGATATCATTCATCGCTTTAATGCCATCTCCAATTGTTTTTCCTTCAGCCAGTGAAGCGGAAATAGTTGCCGCTTTGTAACGGTTAAAGTGATAGAGGGTTGCCGGATTGCTGCTCTCTTCCATCTTTACCACCGCATCCAGTGGAATATTATCGCCATTCTTATTTCTTACATACAGGTTACTTATATCATTCGGATTATTCCGTTTGTCTCTCTCTACCTGTGCAATTACAGAATATTGAAATCCATCCATGATAAAATACGCCAGCCTTCCACCGCTGAAGGCAGACTGGACAGCGGCAACCACATCGGAGGTAGATAAGCCAAGGTCTTTGGCTTTCATCCTGTTTACCGTAAGCTGTACTTCCGGTTTATTGAATTTAATGTTTACATCAACATTCGAAAAAGTTTTATCCTTCCGCGCTTCTTCCAGAAATTTGGGAATAATGGCTTTGAGTTTGGCAAGGTCCTGGTTCTGTAAAATAAACTGAACCGGCAGTGAACCCCGTGATGCCAGTCCTACCGAAATAGTTTGTTCCTGTATAGCAAAGATGCGGGCATCATTAAACCTGCCGAGTTTTTTTTGCAGGTCATTGGCAATATCATTCTGACTTCTTTTTCTTAGTTCAGGATCAACAAGGGCAAGCCTTGGTGTAGAAGAATTGGTGGAGCCAACGGGTCCAAACCCGGGGGTTCGCACAAATACAAAATCTCTTTCAGGCACGGAATCATATAAGAAATTGCTTACATCATCTCCCACCTGTTTCATGTAATTATAACTGGTACCTTCCGCTCCTGTAACTGAAAAACGAATACTGCTCCTGTCTTCCAGCGGCGCTATCTCACTTTTTAAAGTACCCATTATCAAAACGATGATGCCTATACAGGCCAATACAATTGCCCATGCGGCCCGGCGTATCTTCATAAAGCCCAGCAGCAATTTTTTGTAACCGCTTTCCATGCCTACAAAAAAGGGTTCTGTTTTTTTGTAGAACCAGCCTTCATGCGCATTTTTTCTGTTGAGAACTACATTCAATACCGGGGTGATGGTTAAGGATACAAATGCGGATATCAAAACCGCCACTGCAAGGGTTACACCAA
>CAYHTC010000172.1:0-5874 GCA_964359445.1 uncultured Sediminibacterium sp.
ATGGTAGTGCCAACATCGGGTAATTTTTAATTTATGTTTGGGCTTTGTGTAGGCATAACGTTCAATTATTTTATTGCTTTAGCAATTTGCTTACCTGTATCAACCTGCCATCCTGCGTCAACCCCTCTAAAACGAACTGCAGAGAATGACTGATACCATTATTATAAAAAGAGATCGCCAACTGTTTACCCGTGCCATCAAACTGAATGCCTGCGGGATGAATACATTTCATCCTGTCACAATATAGAAAAGTTTCTTTTGGGGGATATGAAACCTATGCTATTTGTGTTACTATAAAACTAATTGATTTGCCAGGCGTTTCAATTCTATCTCTGCTACTTTCGCGGCAAAATTAAGGTTTACCAAACGGTATCCTTCATTTTCAAAGCTTTGCTGAGCCTGTTTTACATCTATAATGGTGGCCTGACCCAGTTGAAATTTTTGAAGTACCAGATCGAGCAATTGTGTTGAGAGCAGGTAATTTTGCTGTTCTGTTTGCAGTTGGCTTAATGTATTTGTATAGGCCTGAAAGGTGCGAACCACCCCTGTTTCATAATCCAGCAATAAATTATCGCGTTGAAGAGTTGCGTTTCGGGTATTTATGGCCGCTACCTGTTGCTGACGCTTGCTGATGTTACCGTTATAAACAGGCACTGAAAGGTTGATACCCAGAAAAGGGCCATAGCTCTGGTTTAATAAACTAAACCCGGCCGCACTTTTATTGCTGGTAAAATTAAACCCCGTAGTGGCACGTAAGGTTGGATAACGAAGGGCTGCCGTTTCTCTTTCCATCAGTTCATTGATACGTATCTGTTGGTTGGCAGCCAGTAATAAAGGATGAAGGGTTAACCGGTTGCGAACCGTATCCAGGTTTACATACTTATCTACCATAATGGTATCACTGACCGAAATGGGAGAATCCGGTTTCATAAAGATCAGGTTCAGCAGGTCTGTTTTAGCCTGAACAATTACCAGTTCCTGGCTTTGCAGCGATTGCAGCAGTGCGTTCAGGTCCAGTTGAGCTTGTAAAATATCTGCCTGGTTAGAAAGACCCACTTCTTTGCGAACCTGCAAAATTTCGAGTTTTTTTTCAGAAACTTCAATAGATTGTGAAATGGTTTTCAGGTAAGTCTGCTGGCGAACTACCTCATAGTATTTCGTCATCACCGCCGCAATAGTACCCTGTATCTGTGCATTCAGCAGTTGCTGATTTTGTTGCTGCAGTTCTTCCAGTCTTTTTTTGGTGGCAACTACCCTGTATCCGTTGAAAAGCAGGATACCGCCTGTTACGCCTACCGTTAAATTATTGGAACCAACATTATTTTTCCTGGTATCACGGGCGGGGTCCGCAAATTTTTGATTAATACCCGTTACCTGTTCATTGTCATTGCCCGTTGCAGTAATCACCGGTAAACCACCAGCTACCCCGATATGGTTATTGATACCGCTTATTTCCAGGTTATTTTTAGCTAACCGGATATCATAACTGTTTTGTAAGGCGGTATGGATCGCGTCAGCCAAAGACATTCTTTGTTGGGCAAAGCCCGGCAAACTGATAACACAAAAACAAAAGAGTAAGATTTTTTTCATGTTCCGTGAAATTACCAACACCGGTAAAATGTATCTAAAAATTTACACGAGCGGGTGATCAGCTAACCAGCGTCCCTACATTGGACCCTTCCACTACCTGTAACAGATTGCCGGGCTTGTTCATATCAAAAATGATGATGGGAAGTTTGTTCTCCATACAAAGTGTAAAAGCAGTCATATCCATCACTTTCAGGTTCTTTGAAATGCATTCCTGGAAACTGATCTTATCATATTTAACAGCGGTAGGGTCTTTTTCGGGATCAGCACTGTACACGCCATCTACGCGGGTGCCTTTCAATATCACATCTGCTTTCATTTCAATGGCACGTAAAGAGCCGGCGGTATCGGTTGTAAAGTAGGGATTACCGGTACCTGCTCCAAAAATAACCACCCTACCTTTTTCAAGGTGCCGCAAAGCTTTTCTGCGGATATAGGGCTCAGCTACCTGTTCCATATGAATGGCGCTCTGTAAGCGGGTATATACACCAATTCTTTCCAGCATCGCCTGCATGGCCATCGCATTAATAACAGTAGCCAGCATGCCCATATAGTCGCCATGCGCGCGTTCAATACCACTATCAGCCTCATTCATGCCCCTGTAAATATTGCCACCACCAATAACAATAGCCACCTGTACACCCAGGTCGGTTACCAGTTTGATATCGTGTGCATATTGTTCAATAATCTTAGGATTGAAGGGATCGCCGTTATGCTGATCGCCCAGTAAAGCTTCACCTGATAATTTAAGAAGGATGCGTTTGAATTTTGGAAGCATGATTGCAGTAGATTGATTTCGATGCAAAGAACCTGAATTTTTCAGGAGTAGCCAAACTGAACAGGCACTATATCTGAAAATATGTCCTATTTCACCGTAAAGTGGCCAGGGCTTAAAGCAGCTATCTGATCAAAATAAAAGTCCCTTTCTTAAAATAGGACTTTTTATTTTTATCCCTGCCTTCCGCAACAAATACATAGGTTGCCATAGATTGCTGGATTCCATTCAATTTTCCATTCCATCCCTTCCTCCCTGGTCTCGAATATGAGTTGACCATACCGATTATATATCCGGAAATATAAAAGAACAATATTTTATTTATTTCGGTTTTATCAAGGCAGAACTACCTTATAATGTAAAAGAGAACGCAATGCGTTCCCTTTTACATTATAAGGTATAGGTAGCTGCTATCCCAATGCTATTCGTTTAAACTCAGTCACTTTCAAATCCGCACCTACACTCTTCAGGTAATCAGCCACAGTAATACTGCCGTCTTTTACAAAAGCCTGTGCCAGTAAAGTTTGTTCTTTAAAGAATGCATTTAGTTTGCCTTCTGCAATTTTAGCGATCATTTCATCGGGCTTACCGGCCATTTTAGTATCCGCTTTCATGGTTTCTACCACGATAGCTCTTTCCCTTTCAATGGTTTCAGCAGGAATGCTGGCGGCATCCACTGCCAATGGATTCATTGCCGCGATCTGCATGGCAATATCTTTTCCGGCTTCTTCAGCAGCAGCGGTTAACCCAACCAAAACACCCATACGGTTTGCGCCATGAATATAGGAAGCTACATAAGCGGCTTCAATCCTTTCAAATTTTGCAACACCAATCTTCTCACCAATGGAAGCTAATTTATCATTGATCAAATCAGACACTTTCGCACCATTGATTACTACTTCATTCAGTTCTGCAATGCTTTTTACATCGTTGGCAACCGCAGCATCAGCAATAGATTGTGTGAAGGCGACAAATTCAGCATTCTTGGATACGAAGTCTGTTTCGCAACTAACGCATATCACAAAACCGGTTTTATGATCGGCCGATGTTTTTGCAATAATCACACCTTCTTTCGTTTCACGGTCGCTGCGTTTGGCGGCCACTTTTTGTCCTTGTTTACGCAACCAGTCAATAGCAGCTTCAAAGTCGCCATTAGTTTCCGTTAAAGCTTTTCTGCAATCCAACATGCCCGCACCGGTTGTCTGGCGCAGTTTGTTAATATCCTGGGCAGTTATAGTTATAGTAGACATTTATGATTAATTAAGAATTAATAATTAAGAATTAATAATTATTGATTAGTACTAATAACGGTTAATTATTAATTCTTAATTATTAATTCCCTTAAGACATCAACACAATCAGCGATCCCTATCTGCTTCCTCCACCCGCGGCGGGGCGACGGTTACCTGGTACACGGCGTTTAGGCGCTCCACCGGCAGTACCACCGGCAGAAGCACTGCCACCGCGTGATCTGCCACCACGACCGGCTTCAGATTGTGCTTCAGCTTCGAGGCGACGGGCTTTTGCCTCGTTCTCATTGTGGCCGTCTTCAGATTCTTCTTCATCTTTAGAAGCCTGGCGTTCAGCCAAACCTTCTGCAATAGCGGCGATGATATAGTTGGTAATGATGGCAATCGATTTGGTTGCATCATCATTAGCAGGGATAGCGAAATCAACTTTATTAGGATCACTGTTGGTATCTACCATACCAAAAGTAGTGATGCCTAAACGTTTGGCTTCTGATAAAGCGATATTTTCATGGCCAATATCAACCAGGAACAAAGCAGCCGGTAAGCGGCCCAGTTGAGCGATACCACCTAATACTTTCTCCATTTTCTCTTTATCGCGGGAAAGTGTCAGGCGTTCTTTTTTAGTCAGGCTTTCAGCGCTGCCGTCGCCAAGCATTTTTTCAATGCTCTGCATTTTCTTAACGCTCTTACGAACAGTATTGAAATTGGTTAACATACCGCCCAGCCAACGTTCCGTTGCATAAGGCATGTTTACACGCTTAGCGCATTCGCTAACAATTTCTTTAGCCTGCTTTTTAGTAGCCACAAACATGATCTTTTTGCCACTCTTTGCAATTTGCTTGATAGCGGCGGCAGATTCTTTCAGGTGATCAACCGTTTTATTCAGGTCGATAATGTGGATACCTTTTTTCTCGGCAAAGATGTAAGGCAACATCTTCGGATTCCACTTCTTTTTCAGGTGACCAAAGTGTACACCGGCCTCCAGCAATTGTTGTTGTAATGAAGTGCTATTTTCCATTGTAATTTTTTTAGATTTTGTTTGTTGTCTGTGGTTTGTTGCTTGTGGTTGTGATTTGTAGTTGCTAAATACATCAGACTACAAACCACAAACCGCAAACCGGATTAACGCTTGCTGAACTGGAAGCTTCTACGAGCTTTCTTATGACCGAATTTCTTACGTTCAACACCACGTGGATCACGTTTCAGTTGACCGGCTGCTTTTAAAGCAGGACGGAACTCAGGATTTACCTCGAGCAAAGCACGGGCAATACCCAGCTTAGCCGCTTCGGCCTGGCCTTTTAAGCCACCACCCTGCGCGTTGATCACGATGTCCAGTTTACCTACCATTTCGGCCGTTTTTAAAGGGGCCTCAACCTGGTTCTGTAAATACACCAGTGGAAAATAAGCTTTGTAATCTTTGTCGTTTACAGTGATCTTACCATCACCCTTGCTGATGAAGACACGGGTAACAGCTTCTTTACGGCGACCAACTGCATTTTTTTGTTTTTCCATTTTTTTATGCTTAATGCTTAACGCTTAACGCTGAAAGCAATGGTTTAAAATTTTAATTCTTTAGGTTGTTGAGCGCTGTGCGGATGTACGGCACCTGCATACACAAACATTTTCTTAACCAATTTGCGGCCAAGGCGGTTTTTAGGAAGCATGCCTTTTACGGCTCTCTCCATAATTACTTCAGGGCGACGCTTCAGCAGGTCCTCAGCGGCTTCTTCCTTTTTACCGCCTGGGTAACCGGAATAATTGATGTACTGTTTTTGTTCCGCTTTTTTGCCGGTAAAAACAACTTTATCCGCGTTAAGCACAATCACGTAATCGCCACAATCAACATGTGGGGTATAATAGGCTTTGTTCTTACCACGTAGAACAGCAGCAATTTTTGATGCAATACGTCCTACGGTTTGATTAGTACCGTCAACCACATACCAGTTGTGCTGTACGGTAGCCGCGTTCGCATGCTTAGTGGTGAAATGAAGTTTACTCATAATATATCTGTTTTAATGAAACCCGCGCTATCCCGCCGGTTCTAAATATCCCGATTATTTTCGGGTGGCGAAGGTAGCCCCCACCCATGCAATTTTCCAAAGATTTTGGAAAGTATTTTTAATCGAACCTTTGTAACTGATTGATTTTCAATAATAATTTTGAACAATTATTTATACATGTTGATAAAATGGCCGATTGTAGGGCAATTTAGCCCCCATACAAACTCTTCTTTGGCAAAAAAATGCACGCCACTTTTATTAT
>CAYHTC010000173.1:0-5816 GCA_964359445.1 uncultured Sediminibacterium sp.
TTATTAATATGGGAACCCCTATTTTGAAAACCTTTTTCCGTGTCTCGACAGAATCATCTCTGCTACCCTTCTTATTAAGTAGTTTATTTTCTTTATGACCCTTTGTGTATTACTTTCGGGTAAAATATGAATCATTTTTTCTAATGATAGCGCCACTTATTAAAGGATTGGTATTAGGTATTTTTCTGGCTATTTCAGTCGGACCCGTCATCTTTGCCATACTTAAGCAAAGCATCAATAACGGCCATAAAGCGGGCTATATGTTTGTAGCGGGTATTTCTATCAGCGATATTTCGTTGGTGCTGGTTTGTAATTTTTTCACTACCCTTTTTAATACGGTCCTTAATCACAAGACATTTATTGCAGTGGCCGGCAGTATTTTTCTGATAGTAATGGGTATCTATACTTTGCTCTTCAAAAAAGTACATACAGACGAGGAGAATAACCTGGTTGACAAAAAATTCCGGAAAAGGGATTTTGCAGGCATTTTTTTGTCGGGATTTTTTATCAATATTTTAAACCCCGGCGTATTTCTGTTTTGGTTTGCCTGGACGGCTGCCATACTTGCCGATTCGCAAACCGCCGAGTCTCCATTGCAATACAGGGCCATAGTGTTTGGTACCTGTCTGGTATTTGTATTATTTACAGATATTGCCAAAGTGGCTCTGGCAGCGAGGCTGCGTTCTAAACTTACACGGCGTATATTACAAAATATCAACCGTTTATCCGGACTGATCCTCATTGGTTTTGGTGTGGCGCTTTGTTGGGGAATTTTGGCGTATGGGGATCAGATCAAGTAATGATTGTGAGACGTGAGAGGTGAAAAGTCAAAAGTGAAACGTGAATTTTGACTTTGTTGTACTCCAGCCATAAAACCTATATTATTCTTGGTAAGAAGTATCGGATGGAGACGATACAAACATCCTGATATTGCCGGTTGTTTTAGTATCTTGTTCAGGCATGCAAGCGAAACCTCTATTAAAAAAAACATGGCGTTTTACCAGGAAGCTACTTCTTTGGATGTTCCTCTCTTCTCTTCTCTACATCATTATTTGCCGCTGGGTAATGCCGCCCATTACTATTACACAGATTAATAATGCTTTTGGGTACGGGCTGCAGCGCGATTATGTAGGCTGGAAAAATATATCCCGAAATGTAAAACTTGCTGCTATTGCCAGTGAGGACCAGGCTTACCCTGATCATAGCGGGTTTGACTGGGATGCTATTGAGCATAGCCTGAGGCCCAAACGAAAGGGTAAGAAAACAAAGATTCCCTTAGGCGGCGGGGCCAGCACCATTACCCAGCAAGTGGCTAAGAATGTTTTTTTATGGCAGGGCGGTGGCACAACCCGTTATATACGCAAAGTGCCCGAAATGTATTTTACTGTTTTGATTGAATGGATATGGGGTAAGCAAAGAATTCTGGAAGTATATCTGAATGTGATTGAAATGGGTCCGGGTATTTTTGGCATTGAAGCCGCTGCGCAAAAATATTTTGGTAAGAAAGCAAAGAACCTGAGTAGCACCGAAGCGGCGATGATCATTGCCTGTTTACCTAATCCCAAACGATTTACTGTTAAACCAATGAGCCGCCGTGTAAGCTGGCGTTATCCGCAAATATTGCAACAGATGCGCAGCGTAGAAGAAGATGAAGATATTCGGGCCTTAGTCAAATAAACCTCTGTGTATCTCTGTGATAAAAACTGTACCAATTCCTTTTTAACACAGAGAGTATAAAGTTAGACAGAGGTATACAGATAAGTATTTTGTCAGTGCAAGTACTCTTCTACTGCTGCAATGGCCATCAGTGAACGGTCTTCATGGCTGCCGCCGATTTCCACCCAGGGTACTTGCTGGTTAATGAGCAGGTCTTTATAAATATGATATAATTCATTCCTGATTCCTGCATCGGGATATTCGCGCAGGTCATCTTTTACCCAGGGCAGATCAGTATGGCATAGTAAGTACAAATCATATTTTCGGTTTACGATCTGGTCAAGAATAAATTGGTGACATTTCTCAAACACATACTCGCACCATACTTTCATCACATACATATCCGTATCAATAAATAAAAGAGGAGATTTTTGGGTTGTGATTAAAGAATGTGGGTTTATCCAGGTTCTATCATTCACCATCGACCATTGACTTTTTACGATCGTTTCATATTCATCTTCTAAGGCTAACTGCCCTTTGGCAATAGTAAGCAGGTCATTAAATGAATACTCTTTTCCATTGGTGATCAGGTATTCCCTTGCAAACTCCGGGCACCATTGCATGCCATAGTGCTGCGCCAGCGATTCGCACAAAGTGCTTTTGCCGGTAGACTCTGGGCCGATGATGACGATCTTTTTAATCATAAAAAAACTTGTATTAGAAAACCTCGGCACCAATCCTGCACCTCTTGTCCTACGATGGGAAAAAATACTTTATAAGGCCGCCACACACCTCGCTACTCATCTGTGAAATCATCCTCACCTAATGATCCATTTGAAAATTCCCAACTTCCCTTTCAACGGCGGATATTTCATTGCAGGATCAAACCAGGTGGGCGTTTTCATCACAGCTTTTTTATGACTGAAGGTTTCAAAAGAATACTTCCCATGATAGGCCCCCGATCCGCTAAACCCGCGACCGCCAAAAGGCAGGCTGGGATTGGTTAAATGCCAGCTCGCATTATTTACGCAGGCGCCACCGGAAGGCACGGCATTGAGCCATTGCTTTTCTTTATCAACGCTTGAAGTGAAAATATAAAAAGCCAATGGATTCGGATTCTTAGCAATAATAGCCAAAGCTTCTGCTGTTGTGTTGAAACCGAGTATGGGTAAAACCGGACCAAATATTTCATCTTTCATGATAGCCGATTCTGTGCTAACCCCATCCAGTAAACTTGGTTCAATGAACAAAATTTCTTTATGATGCCTTCCTCCATGAATCAGGTTTCCCTGACTGAGATAATTCACTACCCTGTCAAATTGTTTTTCGTTGATGAGCTTACCATAATTCTCACTCTCTTCCGGTTTATCGCCAAAGAATTGTACGATCTTATTTTTTAAAGCAGTTACCAATACCTCTTTTTTAGAAGCATGCACCAACACATAATCCGGCGCCACACACATTTGTCCGGCATTGGAAAATTTGGTCATCGCAATTCTTTTGGCGGCGACATTGATATTGGCATCGCTATCAACCACACATGGACTTTTCCCTCCCAGCTCCAAAGTAACAGGCACTAATCTTTCTGCAGCCATTTTATAAATGATCCTGCCAACAGCGGTACTGCCGGTATAAAATACATGATCAAATGTAAACTGGTTCATCATATTTGGAATAACAGTGGCGCCATCGCCGGGTACAAACAGAACATATTCATTTGAAAAAGTAGTTTCTATTATTTTTTGCATTATGGCAGCAGTGGCTGGTGCAAGCTCACTGGGTTTGAGCACCACACAATTACCGGCGGCTATCGCGCCTAATAAAGGAGTGAATAATAATTGTAAGGGATAGTTCCACGGGCCAATCACCAGCACCACCCCCAGTGGCTCACGCAATACCCTGCTGCTGGAAGGCAGGTTGAGTAAATTGGTAGACACCGGTTCCGGCTCCATCCACTCGCGCAGATGGCTGATGGTATCATTTAGTTCTGCCAGAAAAAAACCGTTCTCTGTTACCCAGCATTCTTCTTTGCTTTTTTTCAAATCAGCGTACAATGCTTCATATATCTCCGCTTCATGCGCCGTCACTGCTTTTTTTAAAGCAAGTAATTGTTGTTTGCGAAACGCATAGGGTTTGGTTATGCCCGTTTCGAAATAGCGGCGCATAGCAGCTAAATTCGGGAGCATCTCGGTATACATGGGCAACAATATTATTTAGTACAAGATATGAATAATTTTCCTCCGCATTTTTAAGAGGATGGCATGAGCTGTTCAACCGTAATTTCAATGAATTCAGCCGGATGAGAGATGGCAACCATTACGGTAATACGCATATATCCATTAAGGATATCCTGTGCAGACATGGTTTCACCCAATCCGGTGGCTACCATAAAAGCCTGATCAGGTTTTGTACCCGCTAATCCGCCCTGCTTCCAGAAGTTGGTGAGAAAAATTTCGATAAGGGTTTTTATACTACCCCAGGTCTGTGCATTATTGGGTGCAAATACAAATGCATTGACAGCTAATTTTACAGACTGCTCTATCATGATTACACTTCTTCTTACGTTGATATATTTCCAGTCCTGGCTATTGCCATCCAATGTTTTGGCGCCCCATGCCAGTACGCCCCGCATAGGAAAAGCACGCAGTGCATTTACTGATTTACCTGTATCATCCACATTCAATCCCATCTGTTGCGGATCAGTAAGGTTAATAGTAGGTGCCAGTACTGCTGCCAGTGTAACATTCGCGGGTGCAGTTGAAACAGACTTGTTTTTATCAGTTAAAGTATAGATACCGGCCATTGCTGCAGCGGGTGGCAGAACATTTAAAATAGATAGAGCAGCCGAAATAATTTCCACGTAATACGCACTGGTAGCAAGTAACGCAACCTGTGCATGTTTTATTAATGTGTTGTTCATTGCATTATCCGGGTCTTTCCGATACGCCAATCTTAAAGCGGCTACTGGTTTGAGAGCCTGGGCAACTTTGTCGTTTTTTTCCAGATAATCGGCCAGATCAGCCGGCAGGTTATTGAAATTAATTTCAGCTCTGTGCACAATGCCGGTTATCAGCCATGGAAAATAAGCAGCGCCATAACACAATCCGGTATCCCCCGTGCCATTACGAAAATCCGAGATCACATTTTCCACCTGCGAGGATTCTGAAACGGCGCCGTTATATACATCCAGTATGGCCACGCGGTTTTGCATTTTTTCACAATGCGCCAATGATAACTGAACCAGCGATGCATGGTCAGTGGCAGGCAGGCTCACTGCATCTGGTATTACCAGCATGGTAGGGACTGCTTCTTTTTCTAACAGGGTAAGGCCTTTAACGGGATCAGACAAAGCAGGCGGATAGTTATAATCACCCACAGCAATCACATAACAATCAGCACCGCCATTCAGATAGAACAGGCGAATGCTATGATACAGACGGAAGGCAGGGGATAGTCTGCTTACGATCATTTTATTTTGTCCTAAACTAATCACAGGTTCTAACGCAGATGCCGCAGTGTCTGCTGATGCAGTAGTAAAAGAAAACCGCAATGTAGCTTGCTCCCCTTTTCCAAATATTTTTTCATACTCATCCAAAGAATGAATTTGTATGGGCTGATGAAAGCATGTTTTTCCGTTAACGACTGCTTTTTCGGTATAGCCAATAAATGCAGGAACTGCTGTGGGAACGGCTATTACCTGATTGGGGGTATAAAATTCTTCAGTATATACACCAGGAATAGCGTTTTGCGGAGGCATGGGGTTGGTTTTAGCAGGGGGATAAAACTACAGAAATTTAGATTCAGGGAATAATGAATATCGAACAAGGAATATTGAATGTCGATTTGTTTTATTCCTTCTTTGATCAATATTATGTATCTCCACAATTTGGGTAGCCCCTACGGGGCAAATGGGTTCTTGCGGGGTGAATGTTGCTACAGAGCGGTTATCCCGATGGGATATTTTTCTATGCCCCATAGGGGCTATCGCTCTGTAGCCCCAAGATTCGCGGAATGTTTCTTTTGCCCCGTAGGAGGCTACACTTTTTCGGGCATTATGTATATACCAACAACCCTACGGGGCATATGGGTTCTTGCGGGGCGAATGTTGCTACAGAGCGGTTATCCTGATGGGATATTTTTCTATGCCCCCATAGGGGCTA
>CAYHTC010000174.1:0-5787 GCA_964359445.1 uncultured Sediminibacterium sp.
CAGAATACATACGGACACAACAATCCATTCTGCCTGATCCTATTTTCGCCGTTGGCAACGGCAAGGTTGGCCAATTGTTTTTTACTACGCAGCATATCATCAATTACCAAAGAATGCCATTTTTGTTTTTTGAATTTTTCATTGTCGGTGCGTGCAATACCATAAGCGGTAATCACTACATCCATACCTTTAAAACCCACACTGCGAAGCAAGCTGTCCTGAAAGTCAATGGGTATTTCCATAAAGTATCGTTTATAAAAGACATATTTGAACCTTATGAAATAATCAGTTGCAGGCTTCCAATTGCCTGCCCCTGGTAGGATTAACCCGGTAACCTATGGATATAATTTCAAATCAACATCATAATATTCAAAATTTTACATATCTTCATAACTGTTTTTCGGCCAACCTATATCCTATTAAAATCTAATGTGAGAAAAAGAAATTTATATCTTATTTCTTTGCTGTGCGCTATTTTAGCCGCACAGTCTTTGCCGGCTTTCTGTCAATCATCTGCAGCCTGTTCCTCCTTCATCCGTCAAAAAGATACGATCATCTGCCCGGGAATAAGCGTTTCGCTTAACCTGCTCAACCCTCCCAAAAATGATACCCTTTTACCGGGTGTATGGAAATTGCTTATTAAAGGGACTTCAATCGACAGTATTTTATTCAATATCAAACCCTTCGGTTACGACAAAGCCAATCAGTATTTATATTCCATTATTCACAAAAAAATTATTCGATTCGACTTAAAAGCCAACACCATATCATCAATACCGGCAAACAACTGGCCGGACGATTATACTGAATTTACGTATGATTACACTAATAAGCGATTGTTATGCTGGCGTGGTGGGCGAGACCTGGTATATGCCATTCCTGACATTGGCGGTAACTGGACCCTTGTTGGCGGAGGAACCATTGACAGGGAATCTAATGGTTCTTCTGTGTACTGGAATCCCCTCAGCAAGCAGGTAGGTTTATATGGCGGATATGGTTTTAACCAGATGAAAAGCTGGATTTTTGAAAACGATGGAACCGGGTGGCAGCAGAGAAAATCCAATCCATTGATTGATTCAACCCCTCCCAAAGGCGGGAATATAGTAAGTGCCAACGGCGATGGTACAAAACTTTATTTATTTTCAGGACAGGGTAGTTATACCGGCAATGAACTGGATGGAACCTGTACACTTGGGAGCCCCTGGGCCACTGCCAACGGCAGGTTCTGCTGGTTAAAGGATTTATGGGAGCTTGATTTGACAACATATCAATTTCAAAATATTTTACCGGTAAATAACGCATCCATACAATATGAGGGAGCCCTGGCCTATCATTATGACAAATCGCGATTTTATTTATTTGGGGGATACCAGCCAACAGGCGATTATGCCACAAACCAAAATCTGCCCAATACCAATAAAACATTTGTCTTTCATCGCAACATTGATAGCGGGTTTGTAGAATTTAAGGGTGAAGGGGATATTCCGCCGGCTATGCCGGGAACGCTGTTAAACAATTATACCTACTATGATCCGGTTGGTAAAAGAATGATATGGGCAAGATATGACGGTATATGGGCGTATTATCCTGATTCAACAACCGTTCCCCCTACGCTTACATCCACCGTATGGTCAACCGGGGATACAGCAGCTTCTATCACAGTGAAACCCTCTCAAACAACCGTTTACCGGGTAACACGCACCACCGGCGGTTCTGTTTGCAGGGATAGCATCACCATTACTGTCAGAACAAAGTTGTCCACTCCTGTTATTCATACTGATTCAACAGGTCTTGCCATCATTATTTTCAGGTGGGATCCCGTACCGGGCGCCACGGGGTATCTTGTTAGCATGGACAGAGGGAATACCTATACAAATCCCATGAGTGGCCCACAGGGATTAGTACAAACGATTACGGGTTTAAGTCCCAATCAGACAATCAACATAGCGGTAAAAGCGCTGGGGCCTTATTCTTGCCAGGAAAGTGACACGGTTCAGGCGAAGGCTACGACCCTTAACCCTTTTGGCAACGGTATTTATGTACCCAATGCTTTTACACCCAATGGGGATGGCGTAAATGATGTGTTTCTTACTTATGGAACGGCCATTGCATCTGTAAGGTTGATGATCTATAATCAGTGGGGGAGCTTGGTATATACATCCACAGATATTACCAAAGGATGGGATGGAACCTATAAAGGCGGAAAAGCGCCTGCCGGTATCTATGTATATGCACTGGAGGCCAATATGCAGGATGGAAAAAGGGTTACAAAGAACGGGTCCCTTAGCCTGATCAGGTAGCAGATACCTGGGCAGCAAATGTGGGCATAAAACAAATCAAATGCGTAAACTTTTATTACTATCAGTAGCGAGTCTGTTTATTTACATTAACTGTCTGCGTGCCCAGGTAGATCCTCATTTTACGCAATATTATGCATACCCATTGTGGCTTAATCCCGCTTTCACAGGCGCTATAGATGGTGATTGGCGCGTTACGGCCAATTACCGAAGCCAATTACCAGGTATCATTTCTCCTTTACATACACAGGGCCTGACCGGCGATATCGCATTGCCTAAAAACGTTGGTATCGGACTCACCATTCTGAACCAGGTAACCGGTGATGGCAGCTATCGTTATACGAGTGGATACCTGTCTTTATCATACCAGGTACGTCTTACGCGATACAAATTTTTAAGAGGAGGGTTTCAGTTAGGGATGTTAAACAGAAGGGTGGACCCTGCCAAACTGCAGTTTGGAAATCAATTTAATCCTGTAATAGGGTATGACCCATCACTCACTTCCAACGAAATATTTTCATACCAGTCTGCTACATCACTTGATGGCAGTGCCGGGCTTATGTACTTTGACGGTGATCCGTCAAAACCCTTTAATCCTTTTATAGGCGTGAGCCTGTATCATCCCACACAGCCCAACAGCCGGTTTCTTTCGGGTATGAACGGCAATAAGGTGCCGATCCGATATTCTATTCATGGCGGTATCCGGTTTCAACTGGGTAACAGGGCTGAACTGATACCGCATGCTGTTTACCTGCAGCAGGGTGATGCAAGTGAGATAGCAGGAGGAATGGTATGTAATTTAAAAATAGAAGAAGGCAAAGACCTTATCTTAGGCAGCACTTACCGTCTCAATGATGCGATAGCCCCAACTATCGGTTTACATTTTAATGGCCTTACCATTGGATTAAGTTATGATATAAATATTTCACAGTTGAAAACGGTATCCTCCTCTAATGGGGGATATGAATTATCCATCAGCTTTACCCATCAAAAGAAAATTCCGGAAGCCAGGTTTATAGGCCCGAGATTATGAAAAAAAAATATCCTCATATTGCCTGTGCTGTTATGCTGTTTATCGCATTTTGTGTGCCGGTTTATATATATGCCCAAAGCGCAAAAAAAATTGAACGCAGGGCCAATGCCGGTTTTCAAAACAAAGACTATTACAATGCGGCAAAATTATATTCGGCCATACTGTATGATAGTCCTTTCATAAAAAAAACTTCCGGTATATTGTACCCTTTTCAGCCAGGTAATTATAAGCGTACCCGAAAGATCAGGCAATCAGAAAGAAGTTATATTTTGTATCAACTGGCAGAATCGTACAGATTATATAATCATTATAAAGAGGCGATTCCCCAATATGAACAATACCTTTTATCACATGATGCCCGGTTTCCTCTGGCCCGGTTATGGTATGGTATCTGTTTACTTGCAAACGATGAACCCGAAAAAGCAATTACAGCATTCAATACTTTCCTGCAAAAGTATAAGACAGAGGATACTTTTGCTAAAAAAGCCAGGTTGGGTATAGCTAACGGTAACTTTAACATCCATAATAAATCGTTACCGCCCGGGGCTGTTATAACAAAACTCCGGTCTCCTGTTTTTTCAGACGGATCTGATTTTGCCATGGAAAAAATTAATGACAGTTCTTTTTGGTTCACTACTTCCAGGCATGAAATGAATAAAAGAAAAGAAAAATGGTACCCGGTCAGGCTATATTCCGGAAATTTCAGGAATGATACTGTTGAAAGAATTGCCGGATTTTTTGCTGATATGAATATGGGCGCCTCGTCTCTATCGGCTGATGGGCTTACGCTCTATTTTACAGGATGGAAAGAAGATGCGAAATCATTACAAACACACTATCATATCTTTTATACAACGCGAACCTCCATTGGCTCCGGATGGAATACGGTGGTTGCAATGCCCGGCCCTGTTAATATTGCGGGTTTCAATTCCAAACAACCCTTTATTACAAGAGACAATAAACATTTATTATTTGTATCCGACCAGCCGGGAGGCTATGGTAACTATGATATATGGATGGTAAATATGGATGGAACACAGCCGGCAGGAGCAGCCCTGAACCTTGGTAGCCATGTGAATACAGGTACCGGGGAGGCATCCCCGTTTTATGATGCGGAATCCGGTTACCTGTATTTCAGTTCAAATGGCAAAACAGGAATGGGTGGGATGGATATATTTAAAATAAGTGGCCAACTCATATCTAATCAATGGCCCGGCCCCGCAACCAACCTGGGGTTCCCGCTTAACTCGGTAAAAGACGATCTGTATTATACAAAAGAACCATATTCAGATACGGCTTATCTTAGTTCCGACAGGGCTTCTGCCTGCTGTATGGAGCTATTCAAAGCTATTCATTTACCATACACCGATACATTAAACAGGAGTACAAATAATAAAAATTTTCCGGCAATTCAAAACGAGCCTGTGAACAAAATGTTGCAGGACTCAGTTACAGAAGAGAACTCAGTAAACAGGCATTTGATGGATTCCATTAATGCGGTTACTATTGGAAGACAGTATGTAAATTATAATTTTGCCAGTGCGGCGATCAGGAAAGCAGACTATCCGCAACTGAATAGTATTATAAAAATGATGGAGCATAATCCCGCATTGAATATATTGATAGCTTCTTTTACCGACTGTATCGGTTCAATATCCGCTAATATACTGCTGTCAAGAAAAAGATCCGAATCGGTAAAAACATACTTAATAAAAAGGGGAATTGATCCATCCAGGATTAATATTGATTTCTTTGGAAAAAAATATTTCATTATAGCATGCAATGAAAACAGTTCTTACAATAAAGAAAAACAAATTGCCAACAGGCGGTCCGACCTGATCATAACTAATGAACAAACCCCCAAATGGAAGCCATCGGGCAAAGAATTGGATATTCAGGAAATACCAGTTGATTCTTCAACCATATCCAGCAATACCGGCGATAAGAACAAATATGGCAACAACAGCAACAGCAGGCGGGAAACGGGTTATGCCAGAGCGCTTCCCGAATCACCCGGAAAACCGGTTGCGCACATGACGGTTGACAGTATGTATAATACCATGAAAATAACAGAATTGCTGGATGTTACGCTCAGGCTGAAAAAACCGGATATTATTGAAGAAATGACAAGGCGGACACCAAGAAAGTTGTTCGAGGTATATTCTATATCAGATTCTGCGCAGGTAGAACTGTATGATAATGGAGTATTTGATTATGATTCAGTTTCGGTGATATATAATAAGAAACTGGTTGTATATAAACAATTATTGCAGACGAATAAACCCATCAGCTTTTATGTGAAACTGGATCCTGATCAACGTAAAAATGAAATGATATTTTTTGCGGAAAATCTCGGACTAACGCCACCTAATTCAGCGCTGATGATTATAACTGACGGAGATAATAAACGGACGGAAGTAAACGTTTCAAGTGACCTGGAACACAATGCGGTCATTT
>CAYHTC010000175.1:0-5733 GCA_964359445.1 uncultured Sediminibacterium sp.
GTTTTGGCAGCCTGGTTTTTGGCGGGGGTGATGTGTTGATGCCATTAATGTATGAACAATATGTAACCAGGCCTGAAACCAAACGGGTACAGGAAAGCAGGCGCGATGTACTCCGGATGAGCAAGTCGGATTTTTTAACAGGCTCAGGTATTGTCCGGGCCATCCCCGGCCCCGTATTCTCTATTGGCTCTTTTACCGGGGGCATGGTAATGCGGGATGAGGGCCCCGGTATGCAGTTATTGGGATGTATTATCGGGATGGTGGCTATTTTTTTACCCAGCGCTTTGCTCGTGCTGTTTTTTTTCCCGGTATGGAATAACCTTAAAAAATATGTGGTCATCTTCCGTTCTTTGGAGGGTATTAATGCCGCAGTAGTGGGCATTATGGCCGGCGCCACCTGCTACCTGATAAAAGATACCTTTCTCGGTTCACTGATAGAAGGAAAACTGATCGGTATTTGGGATTTACTGATTGTAGCCGCCACTTTTCTGTTACTGAACAGTAACCGCATCCCCGCCCCATTGGTAGTTTTAGGTTGCTTATTGCTTGGCTGGTGGCTCTAAAAATACCGGTAGTGTATTGCTCAATTAAGGAAATCCTGTATATTAGAGTATGGTCACCATAGCACTTTACAACCTCAAAGGTGGTGTTGGCAAAACTGCCGCCACCATCAACCTCGCGTATTTAGCCGCCAAAGAAGGCTATAAAACATTGATATGGGACATGGATCCCCAGGGATCCTCGTCTTTTTATCTGGGCGCATCCGCTGCTACCAAAAACGAATCCAAAAAACTCCTGAACAGCGAGATGGAGCTACTGGATGCCGTACAAAGTACAGCATACGCAAACCTGGATATCATTCCGGCAGACCTCTCCGCCCGCCATGCCGATATTTTATTAAGTGAGATGAAACAATCCAAAAAAAAGATCTCAACTCTTTTGGCCACGCTGAAAAAAGAGTATGAGGTGGTAATACTGGATTGTCCGCCCGGTATTTCTTTATTGCATGACGCCATCTTTACGGGAGTAGACTGGGTACTGATGCCCAATATTCCAACAACTCTTTCTATCCGTTCTTTTGAAACCGTTGCAGACTATTTTAAAGAGAATGGTCTGGATAAAACCAAACTCAAATGTTTCTTCAGTATGGTAGATCATCGTAAAAACCTGCATCATGAAGTGATGAATACTTTTTATAAGGATAAGATCTTCCTGAAAAATTATATCCCCTATCTGAGTGATGTTGAAAAAATGGGCATCCACGAGGCGCCCCTGGAAACCTTTGCAGCCAGTAGTTACGCGGCCCAATGTTACCGTGATCTGTGGAAAGAGATCAGGAGAACCTGTATAGATTAATTTTAGTTGCACATGAACAGAGCGCTCCGTTCCTGGTTTAGCCCTTCATTGGGAAAGGATATGCCCATCGTTTCTTACGGTCATTACGGATTTGCCTTACTATTGATACCAACCGCCGCTGCGGATTACCTGGAATATGAACGCTTTCAACTGATAGACGCGCTGGCCCCGTTAATTAATGCCGGCAAACTCAGGGTATTCAGTATAGACAGCGTGAACAAAGAAAGCTGGATGAACAATGAAATGGTGCCTGAGCATAAAGCAATACGTCATAACCAGTTCAACGATTATGTCTTTAATGAAGTGGTACCTTTCATACGCAATGCCACCAGCGATGAAACCATGATCTATACCTGTGGCGCCTCCTTTGGCGCACTTCACGCGATGAACCTTTTTTTGAAAAGACCAGATATGATTAATGGCGTAATCAGTATGAGTGGCGTGTACAACCTTACCGAATATACCAGGGGCTTTTTTGATGAACAGGTTTATTATAACAGTCCCGAACATTATATCCCCAATCTGACAGACGACTGGTACCTCGAAAAAATCAGGGCCAGTCATCACATACATATTTATACGGGCAGCGGCGCTTTTGAGAATCCCGAAGCAGCTAAACGTTTTGCGGGCATCTTATACAATAAGGGAATCTGGTACGACCTTGATGTATGGGGTACCGACATTACGCACGACTGGCCCACCTGGCGCGCTATGTTACCCTACATTATTGATACGAAGTTTTGATCGGGGGCCCTCATTCCTGCAAAAAACCCGTTAATTCCCTTCGCATTCCTTGTACTATGCCTGCCCTGCTTTAATATTACATCCTAAATAATGGATTTGAGAAAAAGGATAGTCATTGTTTCTGTCATTTGCTTGCTGGGCCAGGTATTGCTGCTACAGAATCTGGCTGCGCAATTTGTTACTATCAGTGGTACCATATACGATATATCGGCCAGGCGGCCATTAGAAGCAGTGGGCGTGTACAGCTCTTCGGGTAAAGGGGCTATTACGGATTCGCTGGGTAAATATTCGATTACTGTGTTAGCAAAAGACTCCCTATGGTTCTCTCTCATTGGTAAGGTAACCATGAAGTACCCCGTGGATACCATCACCAATCCGGACAATTTTAATGTAATGATTCATGTTCGCGCAACAGAATTGCCCGAAGTAAAAGTGAGGAATAGTTATTACCACCTGGATTCTGTACAGAACCGTCAGGACTATGCCAAAATATTCAACTTCCGCAAACCCGGCCTCCGGTTAAGCAGTAATCCCGGTTACAGTCCGGGTGGATTAGGCGTTGGATTTGACCTTGATGAGATCATCAATATGTTCCGGGTAAAAAGAAACCGGAGCATCCTGAGTTTACAGAAGCGACTGGTAGAACAGGAGCGTGATAAATACGTAAGTAACCGTTACAGTAAACAGTTTGTAAGAAAGATTACCAGGCTAACCTCTCCCGAACTGGATACGTTCATGAACCGTTACCGACCCGAATACGAAGTAGTGCAATTGTTAAACGACCTGGAATTGGGCTATTATGTTCAGATAAGTTTTGAGCAATACCGCACAGCAAAAAATCGTGGATATTTAAGAAGAGAGGAATAACCAGGGAAGCATCCATCTATTTTTTACCCGGCTCACCGTAATAAAACTCCGTATGAATTGTTTTTCGCCCAACAATACCCCCTTCTTTCTTTTCTCTGGTACCGGCGCCTGTAATAGAATAAGGCAACCGAAAGCAATTTCTTTTGAGTCATGAGTTTACGCTGGAAAAGCTTCAAACCACCAAATAGACCGAATTATTTCTCTGTCTGATCCATTCATACAATATGTGTCATCAGATATGAATTGTTTTTATCTTTAACGGCCTTTAAATCTTCCGACTTTGAAATGTTTCTATATAGTTCCGCTCAGTTTGCTTTTGCTAACGGCCTGTAAAAGCAAAAAAGAAGCCCCCAAACAAAATACCGCCCCGCAGGCAACTGTTGTGGATATAATCATTGCCGGCCTTTCCGGGATCAATAATACCGTAGAAGCCAATGGTACCGTTATTGCGGGGGAATTTGTTGAATTACACCCGGAGGTCAGCGGCCGCCTCACCTACCTGAATGTTCCGGAAGGGACGCATGTGCAACAGGGCACAGTGATTGCCAGGATCAATGATGCCGATCTGCAGGCACAGCTCAATAAAACAAGGGTATCGCTGGATATGGCCACTAAAACAGAAGAACGTCTTCGCAAATTATTATCAATAAACGGGGTAAACCAGGCCGACTATGATGTTGCACTCAATGCGGTAAATGGTTATAAAGCCGATATGGCCTATACACAATCTTTAATTGATAAAACAGTATTGAAGGCCCCGTTTAGCGGGGTGGTGGGATTAAGACAGGTAAGTCCGGGCGCCTATGTATCACCTGCCAGTATTATTGTTACGATCCAACAACTGGATAAGATTAAAATTGATTTTACTTTACCGGAAGAATACAGTAGCCTGGTTAAAAAAGGCACTTCCGTTGATGTAATGGTGGATACCCGAACGCAAGCCATCAAAAAAGCGGTCATCATAGCCACCGAACCACAGGTAAATCAAAATACCCGCAACTTAAAAGTTCGTGCGGTATTGCAGGATAGTAAAGTAAACCCGGGTGCCTATGTTAAAGTGTTGATCAGCTCCAATAAAGATCAAAAAAGTATTCTCGTTCCTACCAATGCCATTATACCTGATGATAAAAATAAAATATTGGTACTGGTTAAAAACGGTATGGCTTTATTTGTAAATGTTGAAACAGGAAGAAGGGAGGCCAATAATATTGAAATTACCAAAGGCGTACAGGTGGGCGATTCGGTAGTGGTCACCGGCGTGCTATTTGCCAAACCAAAAGCACAATTAAAAGTTCGCAATGTGAAAACACTGGAACAGTTAATAAATTGATTGTCGCATACATTGATTTCACTTTCTCTCTAAACAGAACAGCCAGCCAGTTATGAATATTTCCGAATTATCGTTGAAGCGACCGGTATTAGCTACGGTAATGAACCTGATGATCATTTTGTTTGGATTGGTCGGTTTCTCTTTCCTGGCCGTGAGAGATTACCCTGCTATCGATCCGCCCATCATATCCATCAATACCAGCTATACCGGCGCCAATGCGGATATCATCGAGAGCCAGATTACCGAACCCCTGGAGAAACAGGTGAATGGTATTCCCGGTATCCGTTCTATCACCTCCTCCAGCACCCTGGGAAGCAGTAATATTACCGTTGAGTTCAACCTGGGTGTTGACCTGGAAGCCGCAGCCAGTGATGTACGCGATAAAGTGGGCCAGGCACAAAGAGGATTACCACAGGATATTGATGCACCACCCATCGTTTCCAAATCAGATGCCAATAGTGACTTTATTTTAATACTGGCCATTCAAAGTCAAACCAAAAATTTGCTTGAGCTGAGCGACTATGCAGAGAATATTTTGCAACAGCAATTACAAACCATCAAAGATGTAAGCTCTGTAAACATATTCGGACAAAAGCGCTATTCCATGCGTCTTTGGTTGAACCCTGATAAAATGAGCGCGCACAATGTGGCGTTTACAGATATCAGAACGGCTATCAGCACAGAAAATATTGAGTTGCCTCCCGGAAAAATCTATGGCAATAATACAGAACTGATTATTCGCGCGCTGGGAAGATTGCGGAACGAACAGCAGTTTCGCGACCTCATCATTAAAGAAGACGCAACCGGTATTGTTCGTTTAGGCGATGTGGCCAAAGTGGAACTGGCTCCCGAACAACTGGAACAAACCTGGAAATACAACGGCGTAAATGCGGTAGGGCTTGCCATTATTCCACAACCCGGCGCCAATAATATTGAGATAGCGGACGAGTTTTATAAAAGGCTCGAACAGATCCGGAAAACCAATAAAGCAGACATCACTTTCAATGTACTGATCGATAATACTGTTAATATCCGTAAATCACTGGCCGAAGTAAAAGATACTTTGCTCATTTCTTTTTCACTGGTGGTATTGGTTATCTTCTTCTTTTTCCGCAACTGGCTCATCGCTCTGCGCCCATTGATAGATATCCCTATTTCACTGGTGGCTACTTTTTTCATCATGTATATAGCCGGGTTCTCCATCAATATCCTGACCTTATTAGGTATTGTACTGGCAACGGGTTTAGTGGTGGATGACGGTATCGTGGTTACAGAGAATATTTTTCGAAAGCTGGAAGAAGGACTACCCATTCGCAAAGCGGCGCTGGAAGGAAGTAAAGAAATTTTCTTCGCTGTTATCTCTACTTCAGTCACCCTTGCCGTGGTGTTTTTGCCGGTAATATTTTTGGAAGGATTTGTAGGCAGGCTATTCCGTG
>CAYHTC010000176.1:0-5700 GCA_964359445.1 uncultured Sediminibacterium sp.
CTGAATTTATGGCCAAAGCATACAATCGGTATACAATTATCAGGTATTTTATTGATGCGCCCATCGTGTGCCTGTCCTACTTGCTCGCATACCGTATCACTGCAGGCAATACACCGGTCAACGGGCCCGCCCAAATATATTTATTTACACTGCTCGCGCTTACCGTTTGGTATATAGCCGCTTCTTTTTCCAGGATGTACACCGACAGAAGATCCAACAAATACTCCGAAGAGATCATCTTTATCCTCTATACCATTATCCTCTTCACCATTCTCTTAAGTTCCGTTTCTTTTTTCCTGCGCAATACTTTCCAGTTCAATAGCAACTTCTTCACGTATTTTCTGAGCATCCTGTTTGCGCTGCTTTCCGTTACCAAGTATGTGATCCGGAAATACCTCCATTCCGCCATTTACCAGGGTAAATTATTCGATAATATCCTCATCGTAGGCGCCACCCCATCGGCCCTCGATTTTTATGAAACCATCAATAAATATTATTACTACGGCTATAAATGCGTGGGTTTCTTAGACAATGCCGGCACTACCCTGAACGGCTGCCTGTACCATGGTAAAATCAACCAACTCAGTACCCTGTTGAAAGAAAAAAGAATTGATGAAGTAGTGATAGCCTTACCCAATTCGCAGAACGAAGCCATACAGGAATGCATCGAGGTCTGCGATTACCATGCTACCAAAGCAAGGATCATACCCGATCTTCAGCAGTATGCATCCTCTACCATACAGGTAAATAATATCGGCCTGATGCCTATCATCAGTATCCGCGCATTACCGCTGGATAAATTAGAAAACAGGACTTTAAAAAGATTCTTTGACATCACTTTTTCACTGGCTTTCTTTATACTGCTGGGTTCCTGGTTAATGCCATTAATCGCGCTGGCCATTAAGCTCAGTTCCAAAGGACCCATTATTTTTAAACAGGAGAGATGGGGACTGAATAATGAAAAAATTATTTGTTACAAGTTCAGAACCATGGAGTCGAACAGTGTTGATATTGACCAGAATGGTTTCTATCAGCAGGCCGTGAAAAACGATCCAAGGGTAACCCGGCTGGGTACTTTCTTACGCAGGACCAATATGGATGAGCTTCCGCAGTTCTGGAACGTATTATTGGGCAATATGAGTGTAGTGGGCCCCAGGCCACACCCTTCACCGCTCAATATCCAATCAATGCACACCGTAGAGAATTATATGTTGCGCCACGTAGTAAAACCGGGCATCTCGGGCTGGGCGCAGGTTAACGGCTGCCGCGGCGAAACCCGCATACCGGGCTCTATGCAGCGCAGGGTTAATTTCGACCTCTACTATATACACCGCTGGACATTCTGGCTGGATGGGCAGATCATCCTGCAAACAGCTATCAATATCATCAGGGGAGATCAAAATGCCTATTAAGCGGCCTAATCCTATCTTTGAAACCGCAGCAATCATTTACCATGCAGAAAAAGAGCAGAAAAAGGATTTCTTTACTATTAACAGGCATACTGATCCTTGCCAATAGTAACCTGCATGCCCAGGTGGTATGGGAAAACCATACCAAAGAAGTCTATCATTATCTCTCCCGCATGGCCCGGAAAGGCATTATCCGTTTTGATGATAATATCAAACCATTGAGCAGAAAATACCTGGCCGGTTGCCTGGATTCTCTTTCCACACATGTAGCTGATTTATCATTCATAGAAAAAAAAGAACTCAATTTTTATAGCCGTGAATACGGGAATGAAATGGCAACGGTAGTTGCTGACAGTTCAGGCAAGCCCTGTTTTTTTAAAGAGGATCCCTACAAAAGATGGCGAAGCTTTACCGCGTCAGGTAAAAATAGTTTGTTCCAGGCTGAGCCCGTATTTACAGCCGCTACCATCCAGGGAACAGGTAAGAATATCACCCAATCCAGCTCGGGCCTTAGCTTTTATGGCTATGCGGGCAAACACTGGGGTTTTCATTTTTATTATGATGATATTACCGAAGCAGGTAAAGGATTTGATTCCACCAGGCAAAACAATCCGTTAACAGGTATTGTTAGAAAAGATACTTCCCTGCATAGCAGCCAGAATTATTCACGCTTCAGGGGGAGTATTTCTTATAGCTGGCAAAATGGCTCCATCAGTTTTGGGCAGGATCATTTGCTTTGGGGTTATGGCGATTATGGAAAGATCGTTTTATCAGATAAAGCCCCCGCCTTCCCTTTTATCCGCCTCGATTACCGGCTATTTCCCTGGCTAACATTCAACTATACCCATGCATGGCTCAGTTCCAACCTGGTTGATTCTCCCCGTATTTATCCAACGGGGAATCCTTTATTTGATGGACAAAGACAGTCATTCATCCCTAAATTCCTGGCTACACATAGTGTGCAAATCAGGGCCATGAAAGGACTCGATTTTTCACTCGGCGAATCCATCATTTATAGCGACCGTTTAGATATGGGTTATCTCTTCCCACTAACTTTTTTTAAGATTTACGATAATATCGTTAACAATAGTAATATTCGTGCGGGTTCGAATGGCCAGTTATTTTTACAGCTCAGTTCCAGGAACCAGTTGCCTAAAACCCATCTCTATTCCACCGTATTTATAGATGAGATCCGTGTTTACACGCTGTTCAGCAAAAAGAAAAGCAGAAATCAATTAGGTTATACTATAGGCGCATCCGTAACAGACGCTTTGATCCCCTACCTCACCCTTGGCCTCGAATACACCCGCGTTAACCCCTTTGTGTACCGCAACCTCATCCCCGCCCAGGACTATACCAGTCATAACTATTACCTGGGCGACTGGATGGGCAATAATTTCGACAGGCTTACTTATACGCTGCAATACACGCCCTTTCCACGTTTCAAATGCCTGCTCAATTACCAAACCATCCGGAAAGGCGGGGCAGGTACCCTGGCACAACAATATTTTCAACAACCCCAGCCGGCCTTTTTATTTGACCTGCAAACCAAACAACAGTCTGTTTACGCACGATTCTCTTATGAATTAATCAATAACTTACAACTAACCGCCTGGTATCAGTCTGTTACCACCAAAAACCAGGTAAGCCTTTCTAAAACTACCAACACCAGCTTTAGTATGGGTTTTAATTATGGATTATAATAGATAGCATTTATTTTCGATATTTGTAACTACCAATCATTTGTGATGAAACTGAATCCTGTTAATAAACTACTTATCGCGTTGCTATTGTCTGTTTTAGCGCTGGCGCCGTTTACCAACTATGCGCAGGGCGGCAATACCCCCCTGCAAATGGGAAAAGTAAGCCAGTTATCCGATCAGCAGATCATGCAGATCTGGCAACAAACACAGAAAGCGGGTATATCAGAAAGCGATGCCATTAAACTTTTGGTGAAAAAAGGTATGGACCCTTCCGAAGTAAATAATTTCAAGAGAAGACTGGTACAATTACAGGGTTCCAATAAATCGAAATTCGGCACCAACATGATTAAAGACACCACCGACTTTATCAAAGACAGTTCCTGGGTTTTTGAAGTGCCGCAGTTGAAGAAAAAGTCTAACTATTACGGCTATGAATTCTTCAGTAACCCCAATAATAATTTCGAACCCAACCTCCGGATAGCCACACCCAAAAATTATGTACTGGGCCCCGATGATGAAATCATCATCAACGTTACCGGCCTCAACGAAAGCACGGTTGACGCTAAAATAAGCCCGGAAGGCACGGTTCAATTGCCTTACGCGGGCATTATCTCTTTGAATGGATTAACGATTGAACAGGCATCGCAGAAAATTAAGAATAAGATGAAGCAGGCTTATCCTGCATTAGCAAGCGGCAGAACACAGTTGTTTGTTACGCTGTCTAATATGAAATCCATCCGCATTAAAGTAGTGGGCGAGGCAGAACATCCGGGCAATTACCTGATCTCTTCCATGGCCGGCTTCTTTAATGTTCTGTATCTCGCCAATGGCCCGTCAGAAAAAGGTTCCCTCAGGAAAATAGAACTGATCAGGAACAATAAAGTGATTGATGTGATAGATTTTTATTCCTTCCTGCAAAAAGGGATCATGGGTAAGGAAATACGGTTGGAGGACCAGGATATTATCCGTTTCCCTTTATACCGGAAAAGGGTTTTTTTAAGTGGCGAAGTAAAAAGACCGGCGATATTTGAATTACTGGAAAAAGAGACACTCGCGGAACTGCTCCGGTTTGGCGGCGGCCTGGAAGCCGCGGCTCTGAAGGATGTGGCCAAAATTGTACAGATGGGCGATAAAGAAATGAAGATGCGCGATGTAGTGGCGGCAGACTTCAATTATTTCATCCCCAGGGATGGCGACTCCGTTTTTTTCGAAAAAATTTTACCCCGTTTCAATAACCGTGTAATACTAACCGGCGCCGTGTACCGCCCCGGTAATTATGAATTAACGGAACACCTCACGCTTGCCAAACTGATTAAAAAAGCCGATGGCCTCAAACAGGACGCCTTTACCAACAGGGGCTATATTAAAAGAAGGAATGAATCCTCTGAAAGAGAATTAATATCCTTTCATACCGGTAATATTATCAATGGTAAACAACCAGATATTCTGTTACTCAAAGAAGATTCTGTTTTTATTTTATCGAAGGATAGTTTACAAGACATCCCGTCCATCACAGTCGCTGGAAATGTGCGCATCCCCGGCAGTTTCCAATACCGCGATGGCATGTCTGTTGAAGATGTGATTGTAATGGCCGGCGGTTTTACCAACGATGCCGCCACCCATAAAATAGAAATATCCCGCCTCGAAAAAAATACCGGGGATACCCTGGCCAATAAATTAATTGATCTGATAACACTCGATGTGGATGCAACGCTAAGCAACCAAAATAGTAAAACTTTATTGCAACCGCTCGACTATGTATTCGTTCCGCGCTTACTCAATTACCGTAATTTAGGAAGCGTTAAAATCCGGGGCGAGGTACTGTATGCAGGAGATTATTCATTAGAAAAAAGGAATGAGACCATCCAGGAAGTCATTCAAAGATCAGGTGGCATTTCTCCCTTCGCTTCTATGGCCGATGTGCAGGTTTTCAGGAAAGGCTTACGGGTGGGCACTACTTTATTGTCTGATTTTTCCAGGCAAAATGAAAAATTCCTTTTACAACCGGATGATAGTATATATATCCCCAAAAAACAACCCTTTGTAGAAGTGAAGGGAGCCGTATTCAACCCGCAGATCGTTAGCTATCAATCAGAAAGATTTATGTCGTATATATCCGATGTGGGGGGCATTACAGACAAGGGTAACCTTAAAAAAGCCTATGTGCAATACAGCAATGGCATTAACCGGAAAATACATCATTTTCTGTTTTTCAGGATCTATCCAAAAGTATTGCCCGGCAGTAAGCTCTTTGTACCGGAAAAAACAGAGACTGCTTCCAAAGGCTTATCTGTATTTGAAGTATCTACCTTATTCGGGTCATTAGCTACGCTTGTAAGTTTGATTGTAGTATTAAGAAAATAACCAGTACCAACCACTATGCAACCAACACCTATCAATACAGGGAATGATGCTGATGAAGAAAGTTTTTCTTTTAAATCGCTATTCCATGAATGGAAAACCAATCTCCATTATTTATTGAAGTACCCGCGCATGCTTGCGCTAACAGGCATTCTTGGCGGTTTAATAGGAATGGGCTATGCCTGGATAAAAAAACCTACCTATACGGCAAGACTCAGTTTTGTGGT
>CAYHTC010000177.1:0-5642 GCA_964359445.1 uncultured Sediminibacterium sp.
TAATCATCATCCCGTTTGGTAATCAGGACTCTAAATTACAGGCTTTCCACGAAATATATCCGCCCGATAAATTATAAACCTCTTCATATCCATTCTGCCGCAGCATACGGTGAGCCAGGTAACCCCGCAGACCCGCTTCACAATAAATGTATATCTTTTTATTCAGGGGCAATTCAGACAACCGCTGCCTAATTTCATCAACCGGTATATTAATGGCCCTGTTAATATTTCCGGCATCAAATTCCGCAGCAGTTCTTACGTCCAGCAGGATACTATCAGCAGGAAGAGAAGCTACTTCATCATAATAAAAAACCTTTAACCGGTTATGCAAAATATTTTCTGCAACATAACCCGACATATTCACCGGATCCTTGGCCGATGAATAAGGGGGTGCATAGGCATGTTCAAATTCAGTAAGTTCATAAATCGTACCATTTCGTTTGATTACTGAAGCCAAAATATCAATACGTTTATCCACCCCATCAAAGCCGGCAATCTGCGCACTGAACAATCGCCCGTCTTCAGGCGAAAATGCAATCTGTATGGCCATTTGTTTGGATCCCGGGTAATAGCCTGCATGAGATCCACTATGCGTTGTGGAAACTATGTGTTTGATATTGGCCGTTTTTAAATGTTTGGAAGCTGTGCCTGAAGTGGCAATTGTCATATCAAACACCTGTACAATAGCCTTATTTACCGACCCCTTGTATTTGTATTGGTTGCCCAGTACCAGGTTATTGGCGCAAATACGACCCTGTTTGTTGGCAGGACCTGCCAGATAGGTATTCATTGACTGCCCGGTAATGGGGTTAGCGAATTCAATGGCATCGCCAACTGCATAAATAGCAGGGTTGGAAGTTTGCAGGTATTCATTTACCCGGATTCCCTTTGCCGGGCCAAGTTGCAACCCGGCCATTGTGGCAAGTTTCGTATTTGGTCTCACACCGATGGATAATATGACGATATCCGCATCAATTGTTTTGCCGTCTTTCATTAACACTTTCACACCGTTTTGTATTTCTTCAAAACCAGTAACGGTAGCGCTCAAACGAAGGTCAACCCCTTTTGAACGGATATGTTGCTGAGCCAGTGAGGCAATTGGAAAATCAACGGGTGCCAGTATTTGATTACCCATCTCAATAATACTTACCTCCATACCGAGGTTATGCAGATTTTCGGCCATTTCCAACCCGATAAAGCCGGCTCCGATGATGACGGCTTTCCCCGATGATCTTTGCGTAACAAAATTTTTGATGTGGTCAGTATCGGCAACATTATGCAAGGTAAATATACCTGGCAGGTGTATACCGGGTAGCGGCGGACGAATAGGTTCGGCGCCCGGAGACAGAACCAGTTTATCGTAAGACTCCCGGTATTCTGTATTGGAAAGCAAATTCCTGGCCGTTATCGTTTTTAGATTGGTATCAATTGCAATAACCTCCGTAGAAATGCGTACATCGATATTAAACCTTTGGTTAAAAGAGGTAGCCGTTTGTACGAAGAGTTTATTCCGGTCCTTAATCACATCACCAATATAATAAGGCAGGCCGCAATTAGCGTAAGAAATATATTCGCCTTTTTCAAAGATAACAATGTCAGCTTTTTCATCCATTCGCCTTAGCCTGGCGGCTGTGCTGGCCCCCCCTGCTACTGCACCAATCACAATGTATTTCATGGTAATTAATCAATTTCGTGTAAAGAGCCACAAAGGAAGAATTCTTTCAGGCATCTGATGGTAACATTTGTTACTTTAAGAGTAGCAAAGGTGGCCTTCGCTGACCAACCGGTTCCATATATCAATTGCCGCCTTTTACCTACAAACACAAGCTCCGTCTAAGTAACAATTGTTACAGTACAAGCTTTTTGATGCACCTACTTTTGCATCAAATAAAAATGAATGAGCAGAAAAAGATTTTTTATCACGAGGGTATTAACAGGTATCATCCTATTGAATACCGCGGTAATGTATGTATCGGCACAGGATAAAACAAAAGAGCTAAGCCTGGAGGAAGCCATTTCAGCTACCATCGATCATAACAAAACCCTGCAACTGGCTAACCTGGATGTAACCATTGCTTCGGCCAATTTCAAACAAACAGAAGCCATTTATCTGCCACAGATCGGACTATCCTATACCGGCATGAGTTCCAATAACCCCCTCAACGCTTTCGGGTTTAAGATGCAGCAGAAGTCAATCACACAAAACGACTTCAATCCTGATCTGTTAAACCATCCTGCCGGCACCCCTGATTTTACCACGAAGCTGGAACTAATGCAACCGTTAATCAATATGGATATGCTGTATATGAGAAAAGGTGCGGAGAAACAGGTAGAGGTATTTCAATACAAAAAACAAAGAACGAAAGAGTATATAATATTTGAGGTACAGAAAGCATTTCTTCAATTACAACTGGCCCATAAAGCTACCTTGGCGCTGGAAGAGGCATTGTTAACTTCAAAGGCAGTTTTCCGGTTTACAGAAAACCATTTTAAGCAGGGATTGATCCAAAAGTCAGACCTATTAAATGTACAGGTACAGATATCATCTGTTGAAAACAACCTTGCCAAGGCTAAATCCGCTATCAGGAATAGTTCTGACTACCTGAGTTTGCTGATGGGTGTGCCGGGTGGCAGTATTTATACAACAAACCCAACGGTAGAAACAGGCAATAAGAATGCTGACAGTATAGAGGCAGTTCCATCCAACCGGTCTGATTTTGAGGCTATGAGAAAAGCAATTGAAGCAAGCGACCTGATGATCAAATCCAGTAAAATGAGTAACCTGCCTAAACTGAATGCATTCGGGTCATACCAGTTAAATGATAGCCGGATGTTAGGATTTAGCGCCGGCGCTTATCTCGCAGGTATTCGTTTATCCTGGAACATTTTTAAAGGCAACACCACTAAAAATACAATGGCTACCCAAACATTGGAGCGTAATAAATTAGCCGTTCAACTGGAACAGCAAAAAGAACAGAGCCAAACCGAGCTGAACAAAACAAAAAGAGAAATAGCTGATAGCCAATTTGAGATCGCGCAGCAAACAAAAGCCATTGAGCAGGCTTCAGAATCATTACGCATTCTTCAAAACCGTTATGAACAGGGTTTGGTAAATACCACAGATGTTATGCAGTCTGCCACGCAACTATCTCAACAAAAACTTGCTTTGGCCCAGGCCATATTTAATCAGCGGGTAACCATCGCATACCTACAGTTTTTAACCACTTCTAACAATAAATAACTTTTTACCTATATGACTATGACTATTAAAAAACAAAAAACAACAATATTATTACCGGTTTTTGCATTGGCAATGTTAACTGCCTGTTCCTCTAATGAAAAAAAAGATAAGACCTTACTGAACAGCGATTCTGCCATTGCGGTAACTATTGCAACGCCTGTTATGAACGAAGGCAATACTATCAGTATCAGCGGTCAGGTAGAATCTTCTCAAACAGCTAATATCAGTACCCGGGTAATGGGTTATATCACTAAGCTTACTGTTAAAGTGGGTGATCATGTTAAGGCGGGACAATTGATTGCCAGCATCAGCAATACTGATATCATTGCAAAGCGGTCTCAGGCAGATGCCATGATTGCTGAGGCGGAAGCCGCTATGAAAAGTGCGCAGAAAGATTATGATCGTTTTACTATCCTGTATAAACAGCAAAGCGCTTCGGCCAAAGAGCTGGACAATATAACCCTGCAATATAATGCCATGAAAGCTAAAACGGAGGCGGCCAGGCAAATGCGAAATGAAATAAACGCTATGCTGGCTTATACAAGCTTAACCGCGCCTTTTGCGGGTATCGTTACGCAAAAACTGGCAGACGCAGGCAATATGGCCAGTCCGGGCATGCCTATTGTTACCATTGAACAAAGTGGTACCTATCAGCTATCCGCAGCAGTGCCCGAAACAGATATTAAACAAATCAAATTGGGAGAAGCCGTAACCGTTGCTATTAAGTCGATCAATAAAACATTTAAAGGCAAAATTTCACAAATCAATGAATCCTCCCAGTTTACAGGCGGGCAGTACCTGGTTAAAATAAGTATTCCTGAAAATGAGAAAAAGGGTTTGTATGCGGGCATGTATGCGAATATCTCGCTATTGTCTTCGCAGAAAACGGAAGGAGCTACTGTATCAGAGGCTGTATTGGTTCCACTGTCAGCGATTGTAAACAAAGACCAGCTAACCGGCATATATACCATCAGTTCAAATAATACCGCTTTATTACGTTGGATTCGGCTGGGCAAGACCTATGGCGACAAAGTAGAAGTAATTAGCGGGCTTGGCAAGAACGAGCCCTATATTCTTAGCGCTGAAGGAAAGTTATATAACAGTGTTCCTGTGAAAGTAAAGAAATAATAAACAGATTTTAGTGAAACTGAATTGGGATTAATCTATCAATATAAATAAACTTATGCAACAAGGATTTTCGGGTAAAATAGCCAGCGCTTTCATCAGGTCTAAACTGACCATTCTCTTAATGATCGCATTTTTATTGATTGGCGGGTACAGTACCTTCTTAATTCCGCGTGAAGAAGAACCGCAGATAGAAGTGCCTATTGCCGATATTATGATTGGCTTCCCCGGTGCGGAACCGAAAGAAGTCGAAAGCAAAGTAACGGCGCCATTGGAGAAAATTATTTCCAATATCAAAGGTGTGGAATATGTGTATTCTACTACGCTGAAAGGTCAGGCGATGTTGATTGTGCAGTTTTATGTTGGGGAAGATATAGAACGATCCCTGGTGAAGCTGTATAATGAGATCATGAAGAACATGGATAAAATGCCCCGGGGTGTAACCTTACCATTGGTAAAAACAAGGGCTATTGATGATGTTCCGGTTTTGGGCCTTACCTTATGGAGTGAGAAATATGATGACTACGCATTAAAACAATTAGGCGAATCCTTAACCAATGAAATTAAAAAGATACCGGATGTGGCGGCCGTAAACATTATTGGTGGCCGTAGCCGGGAAATAAAAGTGATCCTGGATAAGGATAAGATGGCGCAGAACCATCTCGACTTTATCAGTATCAGCAAACAAATGCAGGGCAGTAATGCTCAGTTGGCTTCAGGTAACCTGCTTAACCGGGATACTGTTTTTGCAGTACAAACCGGCAATTTTTTAGCCAGTGCGGAAGATGTGGCGAACCTGGTTGTAGGCGCTAACCAAATGCAGCCTGTTTATTTAAAACAGATCGCGAAAGTGGCAGATGGCCCGGAAACCCCTGATCAATATGGTTACTTTGGATATGGTAAAGCAGATACGGCTCAATCCAATCATTTTAAATCAGAGTACCCTGCTGTTACTTTATCGATTGCCAAAAAGAAAGGCGCCGATGCCATGCAGATTTCAGGCAAAATTCTTGACAAGGTAAATCACCTGAAAAAAGACCTGATACCTTCTGATGTTAACCTGACCACTACCCGTAATTACGGTGAAACAGCATCTGAGAAAGTAGCTGAATTGCTTTTCCACTTATTTATCGCTATCGTAGTTGTTACCCTGTTTGTAATGCTGGCAATGGGCTGGAGAGGAGGTTTAGTTGTATTCTTATCGGTTCCGGTAACTTTTGCCTTAACCCTGTTCTCGTATTACTTCATGGATTATACCTTAAACCGTATCACGTTA
>CAYHTC010000178.1:0-5631 GCA_964359445.1 uncultured Sediminibacterium sp.
GTTATATCAACAACCGGCAAATAGCCGTAACCGATGTTTTTCAACACAATGAAACCTGGCATAGCTGGAAACACCATAGCCGTTTTTCAGGCATCACTGCGGAAGATTGTGTTGCAAAGATCAACGCCTCCACAGCCAATGCACATGCTTACCTGAAACAGACCGACTACCTGCTGATCACTTTAGGTTCTGCCTGGGTCTACACTTTAACGGATCAGGCAGCCATTGCAGAAGAGGGTAGTGTAGCGGCCAATAACCACAAAGCGCCCGCTAATTGGTTTGCCCGGCGATTAATGACCGCTACTGAAACTTTTGAAATAATAAATGTTATGCTACAACAGCTTACGCTGTTCAATCCGCGTCTGCACGTAATCTTCACCATCAGTCCGGTCAGGCATTTACGTGAAGGCGTGATTGATAATAATCGCAGCAAAGCCGTGCTGATACAGGCAGTACACCAGTTGGTAGAGCAGACTGAGCAAACCTGTTATTTCCCTGCCTATGAACTGGTGATAGATGATCTGCGCGATTATCGTTTTTATGCGGAGGACCTCGTTCATCCCAATTACCAGGCCACACAATATGTTTGGAAAAAATTTACAGAAGCCTGTATGAACGAAGAAACCAGGTCATTAATGAAAGAGATCGCAGAAATCAATCTGGCCTGTCAGCATAAACCTTTTAATCCTTCTACCACGCAGCACCGGCATTTCCTGTCATCTTATCAAACAAAAGCCAGGTTGCTGAAAGAGAAATATCCCTACCTGGATTTGGAAAATGAAATCTCGTATTTTGAAAAAGGGTAAGCCCGTTTTGCAGAACGCTTTATTTTCCCGGCTAATGATTAATGTATCCTGTCGCCCCTAACCTCAATCTCTTTCATGATCTCTGTTTCATGGATCAGCCATTCTTTCCAGCGCTTTTTTACTTTGGTTTTTCCAAGGTAGGTTTCGGCCAGGTTGATAAACAGCGTATAATGCCCCGCCTCACTTTCCATAAAGCGGCGATAAAAATTTCGCAGATAAGCATCAGGTAAACCCTCACTTAATCTTTTAAAACGCTCACAACTTCTTGCTTCAATCAAAGCCATGGTTAATAAATGATCCAGTAAACGGTCTTCCGGACTACCTCCTTTTTTCTGAAATGCTATCAATTTATTTACATAAGCGTCTTTCCGTTGCTTACCCAGTATTAGTTTTCGTTTTTTCAGTTCATTCAGTACCAGCCTGAAATGCCCCCATTCCTCAGCAACAATGGGTGCCAGTTCATGCACCAGTTTTACTTTATCAGAATACCGCTGTATCAGGGTAATGCAGGTGGTTGCTGCTTTTTGCTCACAATAGGCATGGTCAGTAAGAATGGCTTCCAGCGAAATTCCCGCCAGGTCAACCCATCTCGGATCAGTTGGCAGTTGCAGGCCGAGGATGTTTTTGGTATGTTCGGAGAAGGGCATGGGAGTTAGGAGTTAGGAGTCTTTTACTCCGCAAATATCTGCATTGTTTCTCGATTCTATTGATGCTAAAATTTGGATAAAATGCAATATCGCCGGTATGGCGGCTTTTAACAAAGAAAAAAAGTCCCATACATAAAAAATAATCCTCAAATTTAATAATAGAGCAACCGAAGTCCTAACTTTAAAGAGGCCGATTCATTACACCGATGAAGAAGGCTTAAAAATGAACCGGTTAACAAATCATTATCAAAACAAATGACAAAAAAAGCAACTCTGCTATCTCCCGGCTTAACAAGCGAGAAGTCGCTCAAAACGCTTGTGGAAAACAGGACCGTTTATAACCTGGAGAATTGCGAACTTAATTTATTTGAGACCTATCAAAAATCGGAATTAGTTCCTTTAAAGTTTAATGACCTGGTGGTAACCAGTATGCTGAAAGGCAAAAAGATAATGCACCTTTTTGACAAAGATGGCTTTGATTATTTGCCGGGAGAATCCGTTATTGTTCCTTCTAATGTAGTTATGAGAATTGACTTTCCGGAAGCATCGTTTGACAACCCAACGCAATGTTTGGCATTAGCTATTGACAACAAGAAAATAAATGACACATTAAATTTTCTGAATGAAAAATATCCAAAGCAGGGACAAAATAATTTTTGGCAATTAGACGAAAATAATTTTTTCTTTCAGAATAATGAAGAAATGACAAACATCATCAATAAGATTATAAATATTTGCCAAAGTACTTCTATTTTCAAGGATACGCTTGCGGACTTATCATTACAGGAATTGCTTGTAAAAATAGTGCAATCGCAGACCCTAAAGGCGGTTGATGAAGGAAATATTAAAACAGCTAATCCCTATCTTTCAAATATTATCGCTGTTATTCGCGAAAGTATTTCTAATAAAATTGAACTAAAGAGTATAGCTAAACAGGCAGGAATGAGTACTTCATCTTTATACAGGCTTTTTAAAAATGAACTGGGAATCAGCCCCGTTGAATTTATTATTCTGGAAAAGATAAAATTGGCGAAACACTATTTGACAGACAAGAACATTTATATCAAAAATGTATCTTACGAAGCCGGATTTGACGACAGTAATTATTTTATTCGTATTTTCAAGCATTACGAAGGCATTACGCCAAAGCAGTACCGGCAGTTACTCAATAAAGAATAATTGTCATTATAGGTCTTCCAGGAATTTTAGTGGTTCTAATTCCTGCAGTTCTTCTTCGGTAAACATTCTCGATTGTGTTAGAAACCTGAATCCCGTCGGAATTTCCAATGAGAAGCTTGAGCCTCTTCCTTTAGAAATATGAATAGTCAGTTGTGTGTATTTCCAGTATTCAAATTGATCTTTACTCATCCAGAATTCGCAACCTTCGATGGTTCCTATACAAACGTCGCTATTGCCAACCTTAAAATCGCCTTTTTCAAAACACATTGGCTGAGAGCCATCGCAACAGCCGCCACTTTGATGAAACATTAAAGCGCCGAATCTTTTTTTTAAACTATTAACCATCTCAATGGCTTCCGGACTTATGGTTACTCTTGCGGTCATCTTGTTTATGTTAAAAACAAACCGACAATGAAAATTACTTTGTCGGTTTGCAAATAATTAAAAAAAAAACATTTAAAAAAATCCTAATTTCTTTTTATCATAAGAAATTAACATGTTTTTTGTTTGGCGATAATGACCTAGCATCATTAAATGGTTTTCTCTGCCAAAACCTGATTTTTTATATCCGCCAAATGGCGCATGAGCAGGATAAGCATGATAACAGTTCACCCAAACACGACCTGCCTGTATGGCACGGGGCACCTGGTATAATTCGTGGGCATCCCTTGTCCAAACGCCGGCACCTAAACCATACAATGTATCGTTGGCAATGGCAATGGCTTCTTCGGTTGTTTTAAAAGTGGTAACACAAACAACGGGTCCAAAAATTTCTTCCTGGAAAATCCTCATTTTATTATGTCCTTTAAATATGGTTGGTTGAATATAAAAACCACCGGCTAAATCGCCATCTGATTTTTTAATTTCACCGCCACAAAGCACTTCAGCGCCTTCTTCTTTACCTAACTTTAAGTAAGACTTAATTTTTTCGTATTGGTCATTAGAGGCCTGTGCACCCATCATAGTTGAACTATCTAATGGGTTACCCATTTTTATGGCTTTGGTACGTTCAACAACTTTGCCCATAAATTTGTCATAAATACTTTCGTGTACCAAAATACGGGAAGGACAAGTACAAACTTCGCCCTGGTTTACTGCAAACATGACAGCTCCTTCAATGGCTTTGTCGAAAAAGTCATCATCCGCATCTGCTACCGATGGGAAGAAAATATTTGGAGATTTCCCGCCTAATTCCAGCGTAACAGGAATTAAGTTTTCAGACGCATATTGCATAATTAAACGTCCGGTTGTGGTTTCACCGGTAAAAGTTACTTTTGAAATTCTTGGCGACTGTGCTAAAGGTTTACCTGCTTCCGGTCCAAATCCTGTTACAATATTTAATACACCCGCGGGTAATATATCTTTTAATAGTTCCATTAAACAGATAATAGAAGTTGGTGTTTGTTCCGCAGGTTTTAGTACCACACAACAACCGGCAGCCAGTGCAGGCGCCATTTTCCAGGTAGCCATTAATAAAGGAAAATTCCAGGGAATGATTTGCCCGACAACTCCAATTGGTTCGTGCAAACAAATACTAACTGTGTTTTCATCGTGTTCAGAAATAGTTCCTTCTTCGGCACGAATAACACTTGCAAAATACCGGAAATGGTCAATACACAAAGGCAGATCTACGTTTACAGACTCTCTTATTGGCTTACCATTATCTATGGTTTCAATAACTGCTAAGTTTTGAAGATTTGCCTCTATAACATCAGCAATTTTATTTAAGATGCCCGATCTGTAGGTAGGTGAAGTTTTACTCCAGGTAGCAAATGCTGTATGAGCAGCATCTAAAGCCAATTCAATGTCTTCTTTGCCGGACCTTGCGGCTTTGGTAAAAACTTTGCCATCTATTGGACTAATGTTATCAAAATACGCCCCTTTAACAGGAGGAACGAATTGCCCACCTATGAAATTATCATAATGGGGCTTAAATGTTGGTTTACTGTTTGGCATTGCAATCGTTTTTAAAATGAATTACAACAGTAGGCGTTTTATAACCATATCGGATAGCACTATTCAATCAAATAATAGCACTCACTTTATTTCCCGCTACAGCCCGTCTGCGGATAGGGAACCCGCTGGAGAAAAAAAGTTACCTTTGCTAATGCAATTGAATGAACGTCTTTCGGCCACCCTCTCTCATTTTTCCATTACATCCCTTAACCAGATGCAGGAATCCGCTTCGGCTGCTATCCTGTCTGATAATGATATCCTGTTAGTATCGCCTACCGGTTCTGGTAAAACACTTGGTTTTTTATTACCCGTATGGCAGTTACTAAAGGAAGATACCAGGGGCGTTCAATGCCTGATACTGGTTCCTTCCCGTGAACTGGCTATTCAAATAGAACAGGTATGGAAAAAAATGGCCACTGGTTATAAAGTGAGCTGTTGCTATGGCGGGCATGATATGCAAACAGAAATACAGAATCTGACCGAGCCCCCCGCATTACTGATCGGTACCCCCGGTCGTATTGGAGATCATATAAAAAGAGCCACATTCGATGTTGTCAATATCAGCACTTTAATCCTGGATGAATTTGATAAATCATTGTCGCTGGGTTTTGAAGAAGAAATGTCGTACATCATCGCATCCTTACCCAATATCCGGAAAAGAGTATTGGTATCAGCTACTGCCGGTATTACGATCCCTGCATTTACAGGTATTGGTAAGGCAACGATACTGGATTTTATTGAAAAACATGAATCGGCCGCGGTACTGAGTTTGAAGCTGGTTTTATCAACCGAAAAAGATAAAATGGCAAAGCTCTTTGATCTCCTGTGTTATATCCGGGATGAGCCCGTATTAATCTTCTGTAACCACCGGGATGCAGTGGAACGTACCGGCGCTATGTTAAAAGAAATGGGAATTGAGAATGCCGTTTTTCATGGTGGTATGGAACAGATGCAGCGTGAGCAGACACTGATACAATTCAGGAACGGAAGCGTTAGGTTTTTAGTAGCTACCGATCTGGCCGCCCGCGGACTGGATATTCCCG
>CAYHTC010000179.1:0-5623 GCA_964359445.1 uncultured Sediminibacterium sp.
TCTGGTGAAAAACGGAGAAACACCGATCGTGTTTGATCATGATTGCCGTGAAGGTATCTGTGGCGCCTGCTCGATGTATATTAATGGTAAACCCCATGGTCCATGGCAGGCCAATACTACCTGTCAGTTGCACATGCGTGCTTTCAATGATGGCGATACTGTGGTGGTAGAACCCTGGAGAGCTGATGCGTTCCCGGTTATAAAAGACCTGATGGTAGACCGTACCGCTTTCGACCGTATTATACAGGCGGGTGGTTTTATCAGTGTAAATACGGGTAATGCAGTGGATGGTAATTCACTGCCTATCGCAAAAGATACCGCGGATACTTCTTTTGCGGCAGCCATGTGCATCGGTTGCGGCGCCTGTGTGGCTGCCTGTAAAAACAGCAGCGCCATGCTTTTCTTAAGCGCCAAAGTTTCGCACCTCGCTTTATTACCACAGGGCGGGCCGGAAAGAAAAAGCCGGGTGATGAATATGGTGGCACAAATGGATAAAGAAGGATTTGGCGCCTGTACCAATACCGGTGCCTGCGAAGCTACCTGTCCGAAAGAAATTTCTCTAACCAATATTGCCAGGCTGAATAAAGAATATCTGTTTGCCGGTTTAACAGCAGACAGATAGCAACAAAACAAGCGCCTGAAACAATATAACTAACTAAAAAAGAGACCGTTTCCTCCCGGAATCAGTCTCTTTTTTAAATCTCACCCCCCTTCCTTCCAATTATTAATTATTAACTATTAATTACTAATTAATTAACCAGCTAGTTTGTATCTTACTATGTACAAACTGTACTCATGCACAACAAACTATTAACTGCCGTCCTGCTTACAACCCTTATCGCCTGTAATAACAATCCAATGAAACGAGAATCTTACCAGTGGCCAACAGAACAGCCACCCATTGCCGAAAAGAAAGCTTACAACAGAACCATACATGGTGATACGGTGCTGGATAATTATTACTGGATGATTGACTTTTTCAAAAAAGGACCGGACAGTACCAAAGTAGTCGATTACCTGGAAGCGGAAAACACGTATCTGGATACCATGATGAGTGGAACCAAACAATTTCAGGCCAACCTTTTCACCGAAATGAAATCACGTATTAAGGAAAAGGATGAAAGTGTTCCCTATTTTAAAAATGGTTATTACTACTATACCCGAACAGAAGATGGCAAACAATATTATAAGTACTGCCGCAAAAAAGGAACCCTCACAGCCCCTGAAGAAATACTGCTTGATGTAGATGAAATGGCAAAAGGGAAAGCCTATTATTCAGTATCCGGTTATGAAGTAAGTGATGACAATACATTATTTGCCTATGGTGTGGATGAAGTTTCGCGCAGGCAGTATACCATTCATGTGAAGAACCTGGAAACCGGTGAGATACTGAAAGATGCCGTAACCAATACCAGCAGCGACCCTACCTGGGCCAAAGACAATAAAACTTTATTTTATACATCTAAAAATCCCATCACCCTTTTATCGGAAAAAATAAAAAGGCATGTATTAGGCAGCGCTGAAACACAGGATGTGACAGTATATGAAGAAAAAGACAAGAGCAATTATATTGGCGTAGGAAAATTTAAGAACGGAAATTATATAGCCATTTATTCCCAGGCTACCCTTTCCTCCGAAATAAGATTGATTGATGCGGCTACCCCATTAGCCGCTTTCAAAGTATTTCAGCCAAGGATGAAAGATGTGTTGTATGATATTGTTGCGCTGGCGGATAAATTTCTGATCCGTACTAACTGGAACGCAAAGAATTTCCGGTTAATGGAATGCCCGCTTGATAATACAGGCAGCGCCCAATGGAAAGAAGTCATCCCTCATAGAGAAGACGTGTTGATACAAGGCATTGAAGAGTTTAAAAGCTACATCGTCATAAATGAAAGGAAAGATGGATTGGTAAAAATGCGTGTGAGAAACCTTACTGACAATGCTGAGCATTACATTGATTTTGGTGAAGCCGCCTACGCTGCCAACTTTAATATCAACCCGGAATACAATAGCACCAATTTCAGGTATAGTTATACATCGCTAATCACACCTGCTTCTATATTTGATTACGACCTGTCTTCCAAAGAAAAGACGTTAAAAAAACAACAGGAAGTGCTTGGTGGATATGATCCGAAGGAATATGTAACTGAAAGATTAAGCGCCACCGCGAAAGACGGAACAAAAGTACCCATCTCGCTTGTCTATAAAAAAGGTTTTGAAAAAAATGGCAATGCACCCTTACTTCTTTACGCGTATGGTTCTTATGGCGCCAGTACCGACGCGAGTTTCAACAGCAGCCGGTTAAGTTTATTGAACCGTGGGTTTGTATTCGCTATCGCGCATATACGCGGCGGTCAGGATCTTGGCAGGCAGTGGTACCTGGATGGGAAACTGTTGAAAAAGAAAAATACGTTCACCGATTTTATTGACTGCGGAGAATTTCTGGTAAAAGAAAAATATACCGGCAAAGAACACCTCTATGCACAGGGTGGCAGCGCCGGTGGTTTGTTAATGGGTGCGATAGCCAATATGGCTCCCGGTTTATGGCATGGAATTATTGCGCAGGTTCCATTTGTAGATGTGGTAAATACCATGCTCGATGAAAGTATTCCGCTTACTACTAACGAATTTGACGAATGGGGCAATCCAACAAACAAGGAGTCATACGATTATATGAAAAGTTATTCTCCTTATGAAAATGTAGAGAAAAAGAATTATCCCAACATCCTTGTTACAACAGGCTTACACGATAGCCAGGTTCAATACTTTGAACCGGCCAAATGGGTGGCCAAATTAAGGGAGATGAAAACAGATAAAAATATTTTACTGCTGCATACCAATATGGAATTCGGCCATGGTGGCGCTTCCGGCCGGTTTGATTATCTGAAAGATGTGGCGCTGAATTATGCCTTTCTGTTTGCTTTGGAAGGAATTACGAAATAGTTCTATGTCGAACGCTTATTTCAGTTTTAAGCAATTCACCATTCAACAGGATCGGTGCGCCATGAAAGTGTGCACCGATGCCTGTTTGTTTGGAGCATGGGTGGGAAGAAAGATAACAGAGGGCAGGGGGTTGGATATTGGTGCGGGTACGGGCTTATTGAGTTTGATGCTGGTACAGCAAACAGCCTTACAGATAGACGCCATTGAAATGGATAAAGAGGCGGCAGAACAGGCACTCGAAAATTTTGAAGCAAGTCCCTGGAAAGAACGGCTACTGTTGATTGAGGGTGATGCCAGGCTGGTGCATTTGGGAAGAAAATATGATCTCATCATTTCCAATCCCCCTTTTTTTAACAATGATCTGAAGAGTGATGATACACAAAGAAACCTTGCTTTGCATAGTAAGGAATTAAGTTTTTCAGAATTGATGGCAGTGATTAAGCAACATTTAGCGCCTGGTGGTAAGTTTGCTGTTTTACTGCCCTATCATCGGAAAAATGAGTTTGAAAAAATAGCGCTAAGAGAAGAATTTGCTCCCGAAGAAATCGTCTTGGTAAGACAAACTCCGGCCCATGCATACTTCAGGGTGATGTTCTTATTTTCAACAGTGCCGGTATCCACTAACCAATCTGTCATTACCATCCGGGAAGGAGAACAGTACAGTGCTGCTTTTACAGATTTATTGAAAGCGTATTACCTCAAATTATAATAATTCAGTAAGCCTTTAATGCTTTGCATAATCCGCCAGGTAACTGAAGGTCTCTGTAAGTTTTCCATCTTTTAATATGGTGGCTCTTTCAATGGTGGGGCTACCCCCTTTTCTGATATCACCCAAAACATATTTTATTAGTTGCTCTCCAAAGAACCGGCTGGCATCGCGTGGTAATTCATTGGGAAGGTTGCCTACGGCCATCATATCAATACTACCCGGCAAATAGGGGGCTGTTTTAATACCCGTTAATTTATCAACCCCATAAATAGGGTTATCAATAGTGGCATCGCCAAGGTTACAGGGTACACTACCGTTTTTATCATCTGTTATATCCGCAATAACCTGTATCCTGAAATCAGGATTCAGCATGCTTTGCATCGAAAATAATCCCGGCATACTGGGTTCCCAGTAAATGCCATTCATCAGGATATCCGTTTGCGAACAATACTTTTCAAATTCACAACGGTAATCGCCGGGATGTTCATGAAAATCTTCGCGGTTATACTTTCCGGTCTCAAAGTGCCGATACAGGTCATTGCCTTTCAGTTGTACATATATGGGGTACTCAAAATTTCGGGAGAGGTATTCATCCGGTTCCACTTCCTGTACATCCATCAGGTTCATAATTTCAAGAATACCGTGCGCCACGCGGCCACTGCCGGTAACAGCAATTTTAACGGGAGGCAATTTCAAACCAAAATAAGTATGAATTAATTCGCGGTAATCTTTCACAGCGCCTACCCTGTCCAGGTGAAAGGCCCCTGTCCGGTTGCCATAGGTCATAATACCATTATGTGCCCCCACAATACCCGCGAAGAATCCAAAACCAATGATACGTTGCCCGTCGTTGTGTTCCAGGCACTCATAATCTACCAGTGTAATGCCTTTATCTACCATGGCATGCATTAATGACTGGTTAAAGGATTGCATTTTTTTGGTGTGGGAAAAGAAAAGGTATTGTTTACCTGCCATAAGCTGCGGAACGGGTACTTCCTTAATGCCCAATAACAAATTACAGCTACGCAAGTCTTCGGTTACCTCAATGCCGGCCCTTTTATATTCCTCGTCTTTAAAACATCGATGAGCCGAATTTTGCACCAGGATACTGATATCATCAAAATTCTTTACCAGCCATTTACACTGCGCTGGCGTTAAAGCCACCCGGTTATCTGCCGGAATTTTTCCCTCTCTAATAAGTCCGATGACAAGCATTGCACTATTTTTGTGCGCAAGATACGTTAATTGAGAAAGTTAGGAGTTAGGAGTTAATATTGCGACTCCTAACTCCTAACTTCTAACTTCAAAAATGAACTACTTCAACCTATACAACCTTCCCCCTTCCCTTTCTCTCAATCAGGCAGTCGTGAAGGAACGGTATTATGCGCTGAGTCGTAAATACCATCCTGATTTTTATAGTCAGGGTACCGAAGAGGAACAGGCAGAGGCATTGGAGAAATCTTCATTGGTGAATATGGCTTATAAGGTATTTCAGCATCCGGATGAAACCATTAAATACCTGTTGCAATGGAAAGGCTTATTGGAGGAAGATGAAAAATACCAGCTATCTCCTGATTTTCTGATGGAAATGCTCGACCTGAATGAGCAGGCCCAGGATGTATCAGAACAGGCAGGTGTTGACCGGCTGACAGAAACCATTGATAACTTTAAAAAAGAAATTTATGTTCCTGTGGAAAAGATTATTACGCATTATCAGGACGGTATTACTACCGAAAAAGAATTGTTGCAAGTAAAAGAGTATTACTACCGGAAAAAATACCTTGATCGTATTTTGGCCGGATTAAGGTGATACTGTAATATTGCAGCCCGTTAAAGCTTAAAAAGCCCAGATGGCGGAATTGGTAGACGCGCTAGACTCAAAATCTGGTTATCGCAAGGTAGTGCAGGTTCGATTCCTGTTCTGGGCACATTAAACCCGTTGAATATCATTAATAATCAACGGGTTTT
>CAYHTC010000180.1:0-5566 GCA_964359445.1 uncultured Sediminibacterium sp.
GCCATTCGCCACGCCCCATAGACTCCATCAGCCATCCAATAACGCTAACCACATCCTTCACATATATAAAATCGCGTAACTGCTCACCGTCCCTGAATCCTTCTTTATGGCTTTTGAAAAGCTTAACTACACCATCCTTTTTAATCTGGTTAAAAGCATGCCAGATCACACTTGCCATCCGGCCTTTATGGTATTCGTTCGGACCATATACATTAAAGAATTTCAAACCGGCCCAGCAGGGGGGCCGATGATTTGCGTTCGACTGCAGCAGTGCCCACTTATCAAATTCATTTTTACTTATGCCATAGGGATTCAGGGGTTGTAACTTTTCAGGTAAAGCATGATCGTCATCATAGCCAAATTCACCTGCTCCATACGTAGCGGCAGAAGAGGCATAAATAAGCGGAATGGATTGATCGGTACAGTATTCCCAGATATCTTTCGAATACTGCACATTCAATGCTTCATGAATTGAGTAGTCAAATTCAGTAGTATCGGTTCTTGCCCCTAAATGGATAACCGAACCAACAGCTGGCTGATGCGTTTGTAGCCAGTCAAATAAAGCATGCCGCTCAACCACCTGCGAGAAAGCTTTGGATTCCCAGTTCTTTCTTTTTTCTTCTACCCCAAAATCATCTACCAATATCAGGTTACGATAACCCTGATCATTCAGGTACCGGGCCATGCAGGAACCGATAAAGCCAGCGGCACCCGTGAGTATAATGGCTTTACGGTTCAAAGGAATGCTAAGGGTTTCTTGACTGGTCATGGTTATTGGTTATTCAGCAGTTTCTCAATGGCTGTATCATATTTTTCTTTCCACTCAACGCTATTTCCCCAGTCTTCCCCATTCACCATAATCTTCCCATCTGTTACCGTACCCAGTTCAGTAACCGGAATACCCGCCTCTTTGGCTTTCAGTTGTAAACCTTCTGACTGTAGCTTTGAGCAAGAAACAACCACTCTGCCCTGGGCCTCACCAAACCAATAGGCATCTTTCCTGAGTTCAGATGCCGCGGCAACATTGAATCCAAGATCATTGGTAAACCCACTCTCCAGTAAGGTAACCGCCAATCCGCCTTCGCTGATATCATGTGCGCTGTTGATGCGTTTCTCTTTAATGACGGCTGATACAAATTCCTGTACGGCCAGTTCCTCATCCAAATCAAAATAGGGAGCAGGTGAGTACGCTACATTTTTAAGTTTATGTAAATACTCAGATGAACCGATATCATTCTGTTGTTTACCTATCAAAAGAATCAGATCCCCTGCATTTTTAAAATGCAAAGTCATGCGGTTATCAAAATCATCAATGATACCCACCATTCCAATGGTAGGGGTAGGATATACCGGACCATCAGGATTCTGGTTGTAAAAGCTGACATTACCGCCGGTGACCGGCGTTCTAAATTTACGGCAGGCATCACCCATTCCGGAAACTGCTTTTACAAATTGGTAGTATACTTCCGGGTCATAAGGATTACCAAAGTTGAGGCAGTTGGTAACCCCAATAGGTTCACCGCCACTGCAAACAATATTTCTCGCGGCTTCTGCCACAGCGATCATTCCACCCTGGTAGGGATCTGCAAAAACATATTTACTGTTACAGTCCACCGTAATGGCTAATGCCTTTCCGGTACCTTTTGCCAAAACCACACAGGCATCGCTAGGGGCATTGGTAGAGGCATTGGCCGCTCCTACCGTACTATCATATTGTGTGTATATCCATCGTTTGGAGGCGATATTGGGTATTTGTACCAGTTGCACTGCAATTGATTTCAGATCGCTAACATCTTCCATACTATTTATATCGAACAACTTAATTTTTGCAAAATAAGCGGGTTCTTTATATTCTCTGGTATATTGCGGTGCACCTCCCCCCAATACCAGTTCATGAGCAGGAATTTCAGCTTCCAATTTGCCGTGCATATAAAATTTAAGCAGTCCGTCGTCAGTAACCTGACCAATTTCGCTGCAACTCAGATCCCATTTTTCGAACACGGCTAAAACCGCCGCTTCTTTACCTCTTTCAACTACTACCAGCATACGTTCCTGGCTCTCACTCAATAAAAGTTCCCATGCCTTCATGTTTTTCTGGCGTGCAGGAACCTTATCCAGATCAATACGCATTCCCACTCCCCCTTTTGCACTCATTTCTGCGGTAGAACAAATGATGCCTGCGGCACCCATATCCTGCATACCAATAACAGCTCCGGTTTCAATTACTTCTAAACAGGCTTCCAGTAATTTTTTTTCCTGAAAAGGGTCGCCTACCTGAACAGCCGGAAGTTCTTCAGTACTGTCTGCTGTAATATCTGCAGAAGCAAACGAAGCGCCGCCAATACCATCTTTACCGGTGGCACTACCTACAAATAAAACAGGATTGCCGGTTCCTGTGGCTGTAGCGCTTACCATTTTGTTGGACTGCATAATACCTACGCTCATGGCATTCACTAAAGGATTGGTATGGTAACAATCTTCAAAATATACTTCACCACCAACAGTGGGTACACCAAAGCAATTCCCATAATGACCAATGCCATGAACGATGCCACTTAAGAGACGCTGTGTTTTTTTATCCCGAAGGTTTCCAAAACGGAGACTGTTCAATGAAGCAATCGGTCTTGCACCCATGGTAAAGATATCCCGCTGAATACCACCCACACCTGTTGCCGCGCCCTGAAAAGGCTCGATGGCACTTGGGTGATTATGGCTCTCTATTTTAAATACTACACCAAACCCATTACCCATATCCATCAATCCGGCATTTTCCTCACCGGCAGCCACTAACATACGGCCGCCATCCCTTGGTAATGTTTTTAACCACTTGATCGAGTTTTTATAACTGCAATGCTCGCTCCACATGCCACTAAAGGCACATAGCTCAGTGAAGTTGGGAATACGACCTAATTTTTGTTTAATTGATTCAAACTCTTCGGCAGTTAAGCGGAGTTTTTCGGCGGTGGTAACAGTAATTTCCATGATGCCGCGAAGGTAAGAAAGTAGGCGTAAGAGACAAGGATCACATTTTTTTATTTAAACAACTGTAGATATGAGACGTGAATCGTGAGAGGTGAATCGTGAAACGTGAATCGTGAAACGTGAGATTCAGTATTTTTTGGAATAAGAAGGAGCTGTAAAATACGGTATGAAAGTAAAAAAAAATTGAAGCTACCACACAACAAATTATATAAAATTTATATTAATAAATATTCTATGTTTTTATTTTTTCACATTTTCAACGATTTTTTTAGATCACTGGAGCAAATAGATCGTTTTTATTATAAATATTTGTATTTTTGAGTATCTTTGTATTTTAGACAGTCAAAAAAAATATAAATTATGTCTTTACGATTTACAGCGATTGGTAACATTACCAATGATCCAACCGGTGTTCCGGAGCCTCCCAGCACAAAAATCACCGGTATTTTTAATGAGAATGTTTTTACGCTTAAAACTGCCCGTGAATTTTTAAGTGATGAGGCGTATAAAAGCTTATCCACCAGCATCCGGGGCGGCAAGAAAATTGATCGTTTCGTTGCCAACCAGATCGCAAATGGCATACGCGCCTGGGCCGAAGCCAAAGGTGTTACACACTATACACACTGGTTTCAGCCACTAACCGGTTCCACGGCTGAAAAACACGATTCATTTTTTACATTAAAAAGTGACGGTACGGCTATTGAAGAATTTGATGGCGCTGCCTTAATACAACAGGAGCCTGATGCTTCTTCATTTCCAAGTGGTGGCTTACGTGCAACTTTTGAGGCGCGTGGTTATACAGCCTGGGACCCCTCCTCTCCTGCATTTATCATTGAGATCGGAAAAGGAAAAACCTTATGTATTCCTACCATCTTCGTTTCTTATACAGGTGAATCTTTAGACTACAAAGCTCCTTTACTGAAAGCGTTGGAAGCATTGAACAAATCTGCTGTTGACGTTTGTAACTATTTTGATAAAAATGTAACCAAAGTAACCGCCACACTGGGTTGGGAACAGGAATATTTTGTAATTGATGAATCGCTCGCTAATGTTCGTCCCGATTTGGTTCAGTGCGGACGTACCGTTTTCGGTGCCGCGCCTGCCAAGGGCCAACAACTGGAGGACCATTATTTCGGTTCTATTCCTGAGAGAGTGTATGCCTTTATGAGAGATTATGAGCAGGAAGCTTATAAACTGGGTATTCCTTTACGTACCCGCCACAATGAAGTGGCGCCTTCTCAATTTGAGTGTGCCCCTATTTTTGAAGAAGTAAATATTGCAGTTGACCACAATACTTTATTGATGGACGTTATGACCCGGGTAGCCAAACGTCATAAATTAATTGTATTACTACATGAAAAACCATTTGCCGGTATTAATGGAAGTGGTAAGCATAATAACTGGAGCATGGCCACCGATACCGGTATAAACCTTTTGGCACCGGGCAAAACGCCAAAGACCAACCTGATGTTCCTCACCTTCTTCGTAAACATCATTAAAGCAGTACATGATCATGCTGATATCATGAGGGCCGCTATTGCATCTGAACCCAATGATCACCGTTTAGGCGCCAATGAAGCGCCTCCGGCCATCATCTCTGTTTTTGTTGGACAGTATCTTTCCAAAGTTTTATCAGATGTTGAAACAAGGGTAAATACCAAATTCGACGAACAGGATGAAGCCATCCTGAAACTGGACCTGCATCGCAGCATTCCGGAACTGATGCTGGATAATACAGACAGAAACAGAACTTCTCCTTTCGCTTTCACTGGTAATAAATTTGAATTCCGTGCGGTAGGTTCTTCAGCCAACTGTGCTATCTCTATGACGGTGCTTAATACTATCATGGCTGATACCCTTAAGAAATTTAAGATTGATGTGGACGCGTTGATTGAAAAGGGAGATAAGAAAGAGATAGCCATCATGCAGGTGATACAGAAATACATCGTAGAAAGCAAAAAAGTATTGTTTGAAGGTGATGGTTACAGCGATGAATGGCACCATGAAGCAGAACGCCGTGGCTTACCTAACCTGAAAACCACTCCGATTGCATTAGATGCCATGTTGTCTGAAAAAGCAAAAAAACTGTTCGAATCGAATGGTGTATACAGCCATACTGAACTGGAAGCAAGACATGAGATAGAACTGGAAAAGTATATTAAGAAAGTACAGATTGAGGGCCGCATCATGGGAGACCTGGCTATCAACCATATTTTACCTGCCGCCATCAAATATCAAAACGAATTATTAGCGAATGTGAACGGACTGAAAGCTGCCGGCTTACCTGAAACCGCTTATGCGAGCCAGCTTGGTATCCTGAAAGCCGTAAGCGGGCATATCCAGGTGATACACACAAAAGTACATGAGATGGTAGAAGCCAGGAAAGTGGTCAATAATATCGAGAACATCCGTACCAAAGCTATCGCTTATGAAAGCCAGGTTAAAGCTGCATTCTTTGATACTATCCGCTACCATGTTGACAAACTGGAGCATTTGGTAGATGATGATTTGTGGACCCTGCCGAAATACCGCGAAATGTTGTTTTTAAGATAAGTTACTTTTTGCATAAGCAATACGGCCCCGT
>CAYHTC010000181.1:0-5554 GCA_964359445.1 uncultured Sediminibacterium sp.
TGGGCACTTTTGCCATCTATTATAAAAAAGTAAAATCGCCAACAACCGAAGAGGAAAGTACACTGGAACGCGCCAAAAATTTATTGATGGTTATTCTTGAAAATAAGATAGCTGTAGAATCAGTAAAAGCCAGTAACAGAAATTATGATATGGTTGCTCTTGCCACGAATGATGCGATATGGGATTGGGATGTGGAAACAGATAACGTAACCAGAACAGGTAAGGGATTAAAAATACTTTTTGGATATGATCCGGCAGAGGCTGCTGCAGAAAAAAAATTCTGGGATAAAAAGATTCATCCTGATGACCTTCCAGGGGTTATTGATAAGCAGGTAAAAATATTGAATAATCCTGAAGCGGTCTATTGGGAAGACGAATACCGGTTTCTCAAAAAAAATGGTAAATATGCGTATGTATTTGATAAGGGATATATCATAAGAGATGAATGGGGGAAGGCGATCCGGCTGATCGGCGCATCAAGGGATATAACGGAAAGAAAAGAAAGTGAAGCTTTGTTGCTCGACCTGAATAATCGTTTAAAACACAGAGCGGATGAACTGGCCGCTTCTAATGTTGAACTGGAACGGTTTGCTTATATCGCTTCTCATGATATGCAGGAACCATTGCGGATGATTACCAGCTTTCTGCAACTGTTCAAGAAAAAGTATGAGGACCAAATTGATGAAACGGCTGAGCAATATATCCACTTTGCGGTAGATGGCGCAGAGCGAATGAAAAAATTGATTATGGATCTTCTCGAATATTCAAGAGTAGGTTCAAATAAAGATGATTTTTCGGAAATAGATACCAATGTACTGCTGCAGGAAGTCAAAAACATATTCCTGAACAGGATTGATGAAATGAAAGCAACTGTTATCATTGATCCGCTTCCCCTGATAAAAGGGCATAGAACACAGATGTTTCAGTTGTTTCAAAACCTGATTGGCAATGCATTGAAATATCATAGCGGCGAATCGGCGGAAATTCACGTGAGTGGAAAAGAAGATAATAATCATTTTATTTTCAGCGTAAAGGATAATGGTATTGGCATTAAACCGGTTTTCTTTGAAAAAATATTCATTCTTTTTCAACGACTTCATCACAAGAATGAATATAGTGGAACAGGCATTGGACTGGCTGTTTGTAAAAAAATTGTAGAAAAACACGGCGGCAAAATCTGGGTGGAATCAGAACCGGGTAAGGGAAGTTGTTTTTCATTTTCGGTAAGCAAAACGCCGGATGATTACCGTATAAACTAGAACTATTTAACCAATCTGAAATTTTAAATAATGGCGATACAGGAAAATGCAGCTTTAATTTCAGTTCTCATAGTTGAAGACAATCCCGGCGACCTTTTTCTGCTCGAAGAAACCCTTCGGCTTACAAAGCTATCTTTCGAACACGTATATAAGGCAACCAGTGCTGCAGAAGCCATTGTTGCTTTGAATAAATACCCAATCAGCCTGGTATTACTCGATCTCTCTTTGCCGGATAGTTCAGGCTTTAATTCTTATATCCAGGTACACGAATATGCAGATACCATACCTATCATAGTTCTTACCGGGTTAGCCGATACAGAATTGGCACTGGAAACTATGGCCAAGGGGGCGCAGGATTACCTGGTAAAAGGAGAATATGATGGAAGGCTATTGGCTAAATCAATTCAGTATAGTATCGAACGTAACCGTATACGACTCAGTTTACTTGAGAGTAATGAAAGTTACCGTAACCTGTTTTTTAATAATCCATTACCCATATTTATCTGGGATATGAACACTTTGGCCATATTGGAGTGTAATGAAATGGCACAGGAAGAATATGGCTATACTTATGAGGAGCTTTTACAAATGAGTGTTACGGATATCAGGTCGGAAAAAGATAATGATAAACTTTTGGCCTTTGCGAAAGAATTCAGAGAAACAGCCATTCTTAAAAGGTCAGATGTTTGGAAGCATCGAAAGAAAAACGGGGGGGAAATGATACTTGATATCTCCTCGCACAGAATTGACTACAAGGGGAAAGCCGCTATTCTGGCTATCAATAATAATATCACCGAAAAAATACGGTTAGAAGAAAAACTGAAAGAAGAAAAACTGCTGAAACAGAAAGAGATTAACGAAGCAATGATTAAGGTTCAGGAAAAAGAACGTTATGAGATTAGTACAGAATTACATGATAACGTAAACCAGCAATTAACAGTGGCTATGATGTATATAGCATCTGCTGAACAAAAATGTCCCGAAGGCTCAGACTTATTGAAACAGTCTTCAGTCTTTATTCTGAATGCGATTGAGGAGATACGTAAACTATCTCAAACACTGGTAACCCCGCTGATCAAGCACTTCGGATTGAGCAAGGCCATTGAAGGACTGCTCGATGATGTTTCCGCTGTGAATCCGATTCAAATTGATCTGACCGCTGATTCTTTTTTTGAGGAAGACATTAAATATGATTTCAAATTGAGCATCTTCCGTATTGCTCAGGAACAGATAAATAATATTATCAAGCATTCAAAAGCAACCGCTGTTAATATTGAACTGCTGCGGAACAAACAGATGATCTATCTGAAAATATCAGATAATGGTGTGGGCTTTGATGTGAACCAGCAAAGAAAAGGGATTGGCATTTATAATATCATTAGCCGCTCAGATCTTTATAATGGCATAGTTGATATCCAGACATCGCCCGGCAATGGATGCGGTATCCATATCACATTCCCGCTTACTGAAGATATCCTGGTATAAGCTTACAAGCCTGGCTGTTTTAATTGCCAGCCCGTTTTCTTTTTCTCCTCATCAACCATTTGCTTTACATCCAACAGCAATTTTTTGGCGTCATATATTATCCCGTCTTTAATGGTGTATAATACCCCGCCTGTTCTTATTACTTTGTTTTCCTTTGTTAATTCGATGGCGCCGGTTCCATACAATACCTGCAAATTTTTTAAGGGGTTTGCATTAATAATAATAATGTCTGCCAGCTTACCCACTTCTACACTGCCTATTTCCTTATCTTTTCCTAATGCCTGTGCTCCGTATAATGTGGCAGAACGAATCACTTCCAGTGGATGAAAGCCTGCTTCACGCAGTAACTCCAGTTCCCTGATATATCCAAATCCATAGGTCTGATAAATGTAACCGTTATCTGAACCGGTAGTAACCCTTCCCCCTCTGTTTTTATATTCATTGATGAAAGCCATCCACAACCGGTAATTGTTCTTCCACTCCACTTCCTGCTCCGTTCCCCAGTTATGCCAGTAGGAACCGTGTGACTGCTGACTGGGCCCATAGAATTTCCAGAGAGAAGGCAGGGTATATTTTTCATGCCATTCTGCACGGCGTGTTCTATGAAGGTCGCGGTTGGCATCGTATATATTGAAAGTAGGATCCAGTGTAAAATCAAGCGCCAGTAATTCGTTCATAACTTTATTCCAGTGCTCACTATATGGTTCAGCAGCCTGTTTCCATAATTTGCCGGCTTCTTCAAAACGGTGTTGTTCATCGCTGTAATTATATTCCGGTGGAAAATCCTGAACAGTACGGTTGGTAAATAAAGCCTCCGGTAAGCCGTACCAATGCTCCATGCTGGTCATACCGGCGCGTGCAGAATTGAGTACGTTCCATCTGGCCACATCTGTTTGTGCATGATGGCAGCAGGAACGAAGTCCCAGCTTTTTATTTTCACGTATGGCGGCATCCATCACTTCTGGTGCGGCGCCAAAAAATTTAATACCATCTGCCCCCTTTTTTGCATTCTCCTGTACCCAGATTCTTGCCTGGTCGGCAGTAACAATAGGGATGTTGCTGCCCATCCCAAAAGCGGTATAAGCAAATATCCTTGGCGCAGTGATCTCATTGGCCATACTTTTTTTCTTCTCGTCCAGTACCCAATCCAACCCGTTGCCGCTCGAAGGATCGCGAATGGTGGTAATGCCATGTGCCATCCATAATTTAAAAACGTATTCGGCCGGAGTGCCCTGCTCCGTTCCGCCAATATGGGCATGCATATCAATCAGGCCCGGAAGGGCAAACATGCCTTCGCAATTGAGTTCTTTTCCACCTGCCTTTAGTTGTGGTCTGCCGGCAGGATCGATCCTTGCATCAGGATTTCCCAATGCTTTTATCTGTAGAATCCTGTTTTGCTCAATCACAATATCTACCGGCCCAAAGGGTGGTGCACCTGTTCCGTTGATCAGGGTAACCCCACGAATAATGAGTTGTGTGTAAGGGCCCATGCCTTCTTTGCGCCCGGGCGCTTTGGTGATCTGTGCATCAGACGGAATGCTTGTCATGGCAAACATGATAGTCGCACATGTGGTAACCAATAATCTTTTCATCATAAAAAGTTGCGTTTACAGGATGCTGTTTTCAGTAAAAGCTATCAGGCTTCATCCCGCCGTTTTGCATCAATATATTTCTGCCTTATAATAGTTTGTACGGGCTGGTTATTGATCTTGCTTTCGAGCCAGGATATAATGTCAAGATACATAAAAGCCCGGCTTTCAAGACGACTCTTTTCCAGCGGTTTCAATGTGGCCAGTAATAATTCAAACTCCGGCTTCAACTGTCTGGGAGATAAGCGGAAGGATTTTCTTAAAAAATCGAATATTTTTTCTTCCACCGTACTCAGGTTCTGCATTTTATACATAAAGCGGTAAACCGATTTTAATAAATATTCCAACAACTCAAAATTACCCAGTTCATAGTGCGCTATCAGGTGCAGTAGCCTGGCATAACATTGCAGATCAGTACGCAGGTCCACTTTCCAGTTGATAATCTTATTCAGATAGTCAATACTCCTGTCACAATCACCACTGCCAAAATACAGAGAGGCAATCTTATAATAGAATACCAATACACGGTGACGGTCCAGGTATAATTCATATTCCTGCAGCTTTTCTTCAATATAAGGTACCAATTGGAGGCCTTCACTAAAACTGCCCTCCATAAAATGTTTGTTGAGCTTTGATATATTGAGGTAAATAAAAGTCTGAATAAGATTATTCCGGTTCTGCTGTATTACAGGCGTTTCAATGAATTTTTCAAAAACCTGTATGGTCTCATTGAATTTCTGATAATTACGTAAATCAAAATGCGCCCCCATCAGATTATGTAAACCCTTGATATAATGAGTTGTTTCGATCTCTATCATTTTCGGATCTGCATCAAACAGGTCAACCCATTTCTGGCAATACCGGTAATATAAAAGGAAATTCTGTGTGATAAATGCGTGCCAGCAATAGCATTGGTACAGGTACAGGCGTTCGTAAAACCCTTTGGCATCCTGCGCCTGTTGTATGGATTCGGTAGTAAGGAAAGCCGCCACTACTCCCGCATCTGCAGCATTCCGGGCATGTCCGTTCTTTATATACCAGCTATATAATTGCAGGGAAATGTTTGATAAAGCGCTAATCAAAATCAGCCGCTGGTTTATTTCATCCACTTCCGCGGTTAGTTTGTCTGCCCTGTCCTGCATACTTCTGGTAATATGCAGCGCCTCTATCTTTTTTTCAAAGAATAAAACCTGTAAAATATACGTTACCTGGTTATTGGCC
>CAYHTC010000182.1:0-5534 GCA_964359445.1 uncultured Sediminibacterium sp.
ATATTGCTTATTTACAGAAGAACGGTAAACATATTTATCAAAATCGGTACGGGCATCAATATTTCTTAATGCGTTAATACGTTCATCCACTACTGCCGGTGTAAGCTGTCCATTATTCTTTTTGATCAATAATTCAATGACCGGTGAAAGGCTTTGTTTAAATCTTGAATTGATGCTGCTGTTATAGAAACCCTTAGCATAAAGAAGTTGTTCTACATCAATATAATCTGAGGAACTGATGGGCCTGGTGTACCATATATCCGGTTTGGCTGTTACGGAGATATTTGATGTAAGATCAATTGTAACAGGTTGATTGTAATGCCCTTTTCTGGTGGTGATTACAATTACTCCATTTCCGGCACGGGTTCCCCATATAGATGCGGCCGCGGCATCCTTTAAAATGGTGATAGATTCTACATCATTCGGATTGATGTTATTTAAATCGCCATCATAAGGGAAATTATCCAATACAATCAATGGATCTTTTGGACCGCCAATGGTACTAAGCCCCCGTACCATTATGCCTGTTGCGTAAGCAGATGCCCGTTTTTTGTCAACTGTCAGCCCATTGGTAATACCATCCAGCCTGCCTAATACCGATGTGCCAACCTGTTGGTTATATAATTGGTTATTGATTTGTGTAAAAGAGCCGGTAGAACGTTCTTTGAGCAATGACTGGTAACCTGTTTCTACCACTACTTCCTGTAAGGGTTGTGTTTTACCTGTTAAACGAACAATAATCGGAAATAGCGTATTACTGTTTACGGGTATACGCTGTTCTGCATAACCTATATACTTAACGAGTAAGGTATCATTTCTGAAACGGCTAACAATAGTAAAATATCCATTTTGCCCGGAAATGGATTGGGTATTACTCAGTTGTAGTCTTACAGATGCATCACGTAAAGGGATACTGTCAACCTCTAAAATAATGCCCTTAATAATATAATTATCCTGTTGCGCCTGAACAGTATGCATTAACAGGCAACAACAACTAAAGTGTATTATCAGAAATATTTTTTTCATGAAAACTGATTTAATGTTTATTTATATAGAGTGGATGGTTTATCCCGCAGCACAAATATTGTTAGGTCTCTCTGTTCAGTTAAAAGCCGGAGGCCATAGGGAAGCAGCGCTTTTTGCAGAACTAAAATATTGTTTAATGCTTCTGTGGGAATCTGGATGTCTACAGGGTAAGTAATACCTGTTTCATTAATGATAATCGGTTTACCCGGCGATGGATTGGAAGCTGCATTAAGGGAGGCTGTAAACGCATCTAATGTATGATGCAGGAATGTTAAGCTATCCCGGGCTTTATTTGTTTGCAGCAGTGTTTGTTGGTTACTGGCCTTAAGCTTATCATTAGTTGAGGCATAGGTTAATACATAACAATTTATTTTTCTTTTTTCCATATTGCCCTGTACCTGCAAGGAAGCAGTCAATGTCATTTTCAGTAAATTACGAACAGCACTATCGGGCAAAGAATCCTGCACAGTTACTTCATAACAGTAGAGGTTGTGTTTCCTCCAGGCAGCGGGATCAGTTCGCTTATCAAGTAGCAGGGCAGTATCCTTTACTTCCAATACAATGCGATTGGCTTCAAAGCCCCAGGCAAACTGGAAAAGATTCAGCATATTCCAGTTAATGAAATAGATACGTTTGGTACTGCCATTCCTGCTTGTGCCCCGTCTGCTACCAACGCCATCATAATAGTTGGTAAACAAAGATTGCTGTACGAATAGAGGGGTATCTTTTTCTTTCATTTGGCTGTAAAGCGAAAGCGAAGGATTAAAACCGAGCAGGTCTTTCTTAACAGGTATATTGAGTGACTGATCAGTAAGCACACGTTGTATGTTAGATGCAGTTACCGCCTCGGCTAAAGTGATGGCTTTTACTTTATTGCCTTTGAGCCAAACTTCGTGAGGCAATAAATAATGTTGGAAGATTGCTTTTAATGTAGTATCGCCTGTTATAAAAGGAAGCTTACTTTTTTTTGCTATTTCGTTACGATGCAGGAAACTGTTTATTGTTTTTGCCGGTTCATAGCATACTACCATTATCTGGACATTGTTTTTCAGTTGTTGCTGTAATGAATCCAAGACTGGTAATGCTTTAACGCAGGACCCACATCCGGTAGCAAAAAAATCCAGTATCATCACCTTGTCTTTAAAATCAGATAATTTGCATGATGAATACGGGGCATTGATAATATGATTCAGTGTTATGTCGGGCACGGTATCGCCAATGGATAACGGGCGTATTTTTTGCGCCTGCACTGTGTTGACCCACAGGAATAGCATGGCCGGTATGAAACAGGTATATTTCATGTAGCAGTTTGGTTGATGTTGTAAACAATAAAATGAGCGGGAAGGGGAGTGGTTATATAACAGCAATACCACTAACCGGTAAGGAGAATTGCTTATACCGGGTTTTTAGGCTTCTTACTGAAGTTGGTTTTCAGCAGTACCAGGCTTTTGCCTTCTAACAGGTGAAAACAGATACTGCCGGTGTGTACCTGGAAACCGCCAATGGAAAATACCGGGGAAAGGGTCTTCTGCCAACGGGGCATACAAAGGACGGGACTCATTTTTTCATTACCGAGACCTGAGAATATGTCCCGATAATCAAATGAGCGCCCGCTCTTTAAAGCGTTGCCGGTTGTTTTTTTTTGTCTCATACGTTGAATTTCCCGGGTCTCAATAGTGAGACTTTCGGAAAGCAAGCTTAAAGATAAGCAGAATATTTGCAATGTATGCTAATAATCCTACAATATTTTTCCGTATTTCTTTGAAATTTCGTCAATGAATGGCATCAGGGATGAGAAAATATTAAAAAAGTTCGGGAAGCACCTTGAAAAGATCAGGAAGGAAAAGAATTTAAGTTTGCGAAAACTTGCAGATAATGCGGATGTTGATTTCAGCCAGATACACAGAATTGAGAAAGGAATCACCAATCCCTCGCTTATTATGTTATTGGCCCTCTCGGAAGGGTTGGGAATACCCGTTGAGGAATTGATTCACTTTTAGAACAAGAATAAATTTTCTTCTTATCCATCCAATAGCCTATTGCCCCTTGGCAGTAATACAAAGCAGGTTGCAAATAGCAACGAACCTTTTTCAGGTGGACCAGGAACTTTAGCGGTTATATTTTGATGAAACCGGTTCCATGGCGTTTCAGTACAGGAAGAAAATCCCTTACAAAAGTTATGTTTTTTATCCGCCTTGCCGGCATATTATTTTTGGCAATTATACCTAATTACACGCAACAATATTATTAAAAATTATATATGACAAGTATGGTTAAGCGGTCGTATAAAAAATGAAAATAATCAAAAATTTATCAACCTGCCCATAAAATGTCATCGCTTCAGGGACTGCTCTGCCGGGTTTTTTTACAAAGCGATACAAGTTGGCTGTTAAAAGCGGTTTCCCGGATTACAATAAACCCGCTATTAATTTTCTTCTTAACTTACGAAGAGGCAGCGTAAACTTTTTAGATAAAAAAGTTTATTTGCTATAACCGTCAGTCCTTTTATCAATCCAATTATTTATGAAACTCAAGCTGACAACAGATAAAGTTTTGATAATGGGTATTGTACTGCTTTTACTATCTACTGTCACTATTATGGTTGTTTCTATCTCTGAATCCAGGCAGGTAAATGATACCGCTAAACTGGTGGCACATACCCAGGAAGTATTAATTCATTCCGGAAAATTATTATCTTTTACCGTAGATAATGAAAGTGGTTTAAGAGGCTATCTGCTTACCGGGCAGAAGGTATTTTTAGAATCTCTTCTAAAATCGCAAAAAGAAATCCATCATCAAGTTGCCCAACTAAAAATGCTTACAGGCGATAACCCGGTACAACAGGCCTGTATAGACTCTCTCGCCTTTTATATTAATAAACGAATCGCATTTTCGAATCACACGATAGCTGTCCGTGAACTGAACGGAGCAGAAGCCGCGAAAGCAATTGTTAACACCGGGGAAGGCAGAGTATATACAAACAGGCTGCGCCAGATTATTAATAAGATGCAATCTGCAGAAAATATTTTACTGGTACAGCACAAAGAAGCCAACGAAACAAAAATTGTCACGCTGAATAGAATATTAATGTCAGTGATAGTGTGTGTTCTTATACTATTAGGTATTTTGATTCAAAAACTGCGGACTGATTTTAGTGTAAAAAAGAAAGCAACAGCCCTGGCAAAACTAAATGCCGGATTGGAACAACGGGTATTGGAAAGAACAAAAGAGGTAGTAGAATCAAAAAATGTTTTGGACAAAACCTTTGAGCGTATAACCGATGGTTTTGTAATGTTAGATAAGAACTGGCGTTACACGTATATGAATAAAAAAGCCGGAAAAATTTTTGGGTGTAACCCGGAACAAATGATTGGCAAATACATCTGGGCTGAATTTCCCGATAGCATCAGCCAGCCGTTCTATGAGGCTTACCATCATGCAATGGAAATCCAGCAATACATCTGCTTGGAAGAATATTATGCTCCTCACGGACTTTGGTTCGAAAATCATATTTATCCATCACCTGACGGTCTGTCTGTTTTCTTAAGGGATGTTACCGAACGTAAAAAGGCAGAACTGAAAATAGAGAGAGCTAATGAACGGTTTGAAATGATTGCCCATGCCACTAATGATGCGGTGTTTGAATTGGATTTACTGACCGGAGAAAGCTGGCATAATGAAGCTTTTCTCCGGCTTTTCAACTCAGGTATTTCTACTGGAAATATAAAACCTGATATAGAATTATGGAAATCTAAACTTCATCCCAATGATAAAGAAAGAGTAATTAACAAACTCAGAACAACATTTGCCGGATATTCCTCCACATGGGCAGATGAATTTCGTTTTCAAAAAGCTGATAGCAGTTATGGTACTTTTTATGGCCGGGCATTTATTGCCAGGGATGAATCAGGAAAAGCCGTTCGTATGATTGGTTCAATGGCGGACATTACTGAATTAAAGAAAGTAGAAGAAGAAATTAAAAGATCCAATTCACAATTAACCCTATCACAACAAATTGCCCATGTTGGCTATTGGGAAATGGATCTGATCAATCAATCACACTATTGGTCAGATGAACTATATCACCTTTTTGATCTTGAAAACGATGGAACGGTTATGGATTTGGATACTTATATGAAGAATGTGCATCCGGACGATAGAAAGCTGCTCCTGGAAAGTCACCACGCAGCCATTGAAAATAACCAACAACTAAATGTAGAATTCAGGTTTGTCAAAAAAAACGGCAACATTTGTAATTTTCTTACGACCGGGAATGTAAGAACTGATAAAAATGGAAAGCCTCTTAGAATGGAAGGAACTACGCAGGATATTACTGAACGAAAAAAAAATGAAAATGAAATTTTGAAAGAAAAATATCTTTCTGACTCAATTATCAACAGTTTACCGGGCGTATTTTACCTGTATACCAGGGATGGAAAATTTTTACGGGGAAATAAAAATTTTGAAACAGTAACAAAGTATAGCGCTGATGAAATCAGAAAAATGCA
>CAYHTC010000183.1:0-5493 GCA_964359445.1 uncultured Sediminibacterium sp.
ATTAAACGTGCTATTCAAAAAATTGTGCCAGGTGCGCCACACGAGGTAATGTTGGTGCTGGATGGTTCAACAGGACAGAATGCTGTGGAACAGGCTAAACAGTTTATCGCTACCACAGATGTATCTGCCATCTCCATCACTAAATTAGATGGCACAGCTAAAGGAGGCGTGGTACTTGCCATTGCCAATCAATTTAAAATACCGGTAAAATATATTGGCGTAGGCGAAAAGATTGATGACCTGATTATTTTTGATAAACATGAATTTGTGAAAAGCCTGTTTAGGGTTGAGAAATAAAAGGGGGTTGAAGGGAATACCGATATTCATGATTTATTTTTGGGGCTTTAAATACAGCAAGCCGCAAAGAGGGTAGCCCCTACGGGGCATACATAATCAAGTGTTTTCAGGCGTTACAGGGCGGTTATCCCTACGGGATATTTTTTTGGAAGGGAGCGCTCCCCGAATGATTGAAATATCTCATTGAGGGTATTGCGAATTAAATTTTCCCCCAAAAAGTAATGTCTTATGCAAATAACTGGCTGTTCTTCCTATTTTTCTCTGCCCCTTAATCTTGTTTTTCTCTGCCCCGTAGGGGCAAAAGCTCTGTAGAAAAAAAAGCAGAACAGGTAATAGATGCCCCGTAGGGGGCTACCCCTGGGCTTTGAATACCGAATACCGAATATCGAACATTGAATATCGAATATCAATGTGATATACATATTTCGACATTCGATAGTAACTTCAGTATTTTTCTAATCTGGATCAGATTATCTCTCTATTATATCACTAAAACGTATACCGCACCCCCAATCCGCCCCATCCCCCTTCAAAATAATTATACCCGATAATATTAAATGAGGGTTGCCAGTCGAAGCTCAGGTTTAGCGGCGCCCCTTTTATTTTGTAATCAAGTCCCAGTACACCATCAATACCAATGGCCGGTCCGCCTTCCCGGGTTGGGTACCTTGTTTTCCAGGTATCGCTCCAAACACCCAGATGGCCGCCACCGCCAATATACCATTTAAGTCCTTCCACTGCCCCCAGATCTGCGTGTAATTCATATAATCCTGTTAACCGGAAGCCATCAGAAGAAATATACCCCAGCCCTTCCACCGCACGGTTGGCAGAAAGAAAATGTTTTACACTTACGGCACCCGGATACACTTTGATGCCAATGGCAGTTGTATAATCACTCCCGTTATTTTGTTGGGCATTTGAAATGGTAACAGACAGCAATAATACTGCTGCAAGGAATAGATGTTTCATGTGTATATTTTATTAATGATGGTTCATCGCGTATGCGTTTTTATTATCTATTCAAAACCGTGCCAAAATAGTTGCCTCCCGTTCAAAGAATAGTTAAGGTTAGTTTATGGCTGCTTTTGCTTTTATAATTAGGTTTGTACCATGCATACATTTAAAGAACTGGTTGCTGATTTTGGGGAACGTTTCAGTGTGAGGCATTTTCCACAAACACCTGCAAGCCTTTATGAGCCCGGTGAATATTTTTTATCATGGGGTGGTAAACGGATACGCCCGGTAATGTGCCTGATGGGGAATGAGTTATTTAATGCCATTTCTCCCGATGCTTACCAGGTGGCTACAGCGATAGAGCTGTTTCACAACTTTACACTTATTCATGATGATATCATGGATGAAGCTCCCTTACGAAGGGGTAAGGAAACCGTTCACATGAAATATGGAGCCAATACCGCTTTACTTACGGGTGATGTGATGATGATACAAGCCTATGAATACCTGAACCGCATCAATGGGCAATACCTGCACAGGATACTCCGGTTATTTAACAGGACGGCAAGAGAGGTTTGTGAAGGACAGCAACTGGATATTGATTTTGAAACCATGCCCGATGTTTCTCTTGATGCTTATATTGAGATGATCAGCTTAAAAACCTCGGTATTACTGGCGGCAAGTCTTGAAATGGGCGCTATTTTAGGAGGGGCCGGTGAAGGTAATTGCCGGCATATATATGAGTTTGGCAAGAATCTTGGAATCGCATTCCAGATACAGGATGACTATCTTGACGCTTTTGGCGATCCTGAAAAATTTGGCAAGGAAACAGGTGGTGATATACGGCAGAACAAGAAAACATTTTTGCTTTTATATGCCCTGAAGAGTGCCAGTCCTGAACAGAAAAAATCTTTACAGAGCCTGATGCAACAGAATACCGCAGATAAAGTGCAAAAAGTAGTATCCATATTCAGAGAATGTAATGTAGACCTTTGGGCGAAAGAGCTGAAAGAGAAATACCTGCAAACAGCTCTCGGGCATCTTACTGATATAGCTGTAATGGGAGTACGCAAAAAACCTTTGGAAGAACTGGCTGACTTTTTGATACAGCGGGAGTATTGAGGTTGGAATTAAATGGTTAGCTTACGAAAAAAAATACCATACATGCCCGATTCACTTTTCCGGAAAAAATCGATAGAAAAAATTGTAGCGGATTCTGCAGCCGGACTGGCTGATGGCCATGGTGGTACCGGTTTGCGTAAGGTATTGGGTGTGCGTGACCTTACGTTTATGGGCATCGCCGCAGTTATTGGCGCCGGCATCTTTTCTACTATTGGCACTGCCGCGTTCAATGGGGGGCCGGGCATTGTTTTTTTGTTCATGATAACAGCGGTAACCTGTGGTTTTAGCGCTTTGTGTTACGCGGAATTCGCCAGCAGGGTACCTATTGCGGGAAGCGCTTATACCTATGCCTATGTTTCATTTGGTGAATTAATTGCCTGGATTATTGGTTGGGCCCTGATATTGGAATACGCGATCGGAAATATTGTTGTGGCCATTAGTTGGAGTGGCTATTTCAATAATTTGCTGGAAGGATTTCATATAGGATTACCCGGATGGCTGGCTACCAATCCTTCCAATGCGAAAGCCGGCTATGAGGAAGCCATGAAAGGTTTGGCAAATGGTCAGGTACTCGAAACACTTACCAAAAATGCTAAAATGGGCTATGATGCCATCCTGCATGCACCGGTTATTGCCGGTTGGAAGGTTATTATCAATCTGCCTGCATTAATTATCGTTTTTCTGATTACGGTACTGGCATATATCGGTATTAAAGAAAGTAAAAAGACTACCAACTTCATGGTGATATTCAAAATTATCGTGATTGTTTTTATTATTGCTATAGGATTCTTTTATGTAGATACTAAAAACTGGGATCCATTTCTGCCCAATGGTTTTGGCGGAGTATTAGCAGGCGTATCGGCTGTATTCTATGCCTATATTGGGTTTGATGCCATCTCTACTACCGCGGAAGAATGTAAAAACCCACAACGTGATCTGCCCAGGGGAATGATCTATTCTTTATTGATCTGTACCGTATTGTACATTCTGATTGCGCTGGTATTAACCGGGATGGTTAGATACAGTGAACTGAAAGTGGATGACCCGCTGGCCTATGTGTTCGAAAAAATACACCTGAATAAAATCGGGTACCTGATATCCGTAAGTGCTGTGGTGGCTACCACCAGTGTATTATTGGTTTTTCAGTTAGGTCAGCCGAGAATCTGGATGAGTATGAGTCGTGATGGCTTATTACCCAAGCGGTTTTCTAAAGTACATCCTAAGTTTCATACACCCTCTTTTGCTACTATTGTAACCGGGTTTATGGTGGGTATTCCCTCTTTATTTGTATCGAGCAGTACCATGACTGATCTTACCAGCATTGGTACTTTATTTGCTTTTGTATTGGTGTGTTTTGGTGTATTGGTTTTGCCTAAAATAGCCAGGATAAAAGGCAGCAGCGCTTTTCAGCTTCCATATGTTAATGGTAAGTATTTCATACCGGCAATTGTGATGCTTACTTCGTTCTTATTCAGAACCCGCATCAATGATGCGCTCACCAATCTTTCTTCTGAAGGTTACCAGGAAATATTATTTCTTGTATTTATGTTAATAGCCATTATAACTGCTATAAAAAGTTTTATCGGATCCTATTCAGTAATCCCTGTTATAGGCGCCTTAAGTTGCCTGTACCTGATGATTGAGATACCCGCTATCAGTTGGTTATGGTTCTTTGCCTGGATGGGTTTGGGGCTGACCATTTATTTTTTGTACGGGAGAAAAAGGAGCAAACTTTGTAATTTTACAGAATGAAGTATCAGGTTGGCGATGAGATAATTGTACTGCTAAGTAATGAGGAAGGCAGGGTGGTGGAGATCATGAACGATAAAATGGTGATGATTGAAGTACGCGGGGTTAAGTTTCCCGCTTATATGGATCAGATTGATTTCCCCTATTTTATGCGGTTTACCTCGAAGAAGCTTTTCCCTGAAAAGAAAGCGGATCCAAAAGTATATATTGATCAGGTACCTAAGGAGAAACCGCAACCTAACCGAATAAAAGTCGCGGATGGTGTATGGCTCTCTTTTATTCCTGCATTTTCGCTGGATGATTTTAATGATGAGGTGGTGGAACTGCTTAAGATACACCTGGTTAATCAAACGAATTTCGCTTATCAATTCACCTATATCCAGCAATTTCTTGGTAACACTTCGTTTGAACTAACCAGCGGCATAGAGGCTTTTCATGATTTTTACCTGCATGATATTCCCTTTGAAACGGTGAATGATAGCCCTGTTTTTTCCTTTGATTTTTCTTTAACCCTCCCTGATAAAAAGAAGGCTCCCCATTTTGAAGCATCCCTTAAATTGAAACCGAAACAGGTATTTCAGAAGATAGAGGAGATGAAAGAAAAAAATACGCCTGCCATTTCTTATCAGTTATTTTCTGTGTATCCGGATAAAACTGCGGAAGATTATTTTGAATTGAATGCACTGGCGGCTAAGGGCTGTAAAGTATATGATGCTTCTTCTATTAGGCAACATTTAGAACCTGCCAGATCGGTTATTGACATTCATGTTGAGAAGCTTTCTGATAATTGGAAGCACATGAGCAATTTTGAAATTCTGACTTTGCAGTTGGATGAGTTTAACAAATGGTATGATTTATCCGTTGCACACAAGCAACCATCCCTGGTGGTGATTCATGGAGTAGGAACGGGGAAACTCCGGGATGAAATTCATGGTATCCTGAAAACCAAACGGGAAGTAAAAAGCTTCATCAATCAATATAACCCCAGGTTCGGCTATGGGGCAACGGAAATATTTTTCCAATATTGATTCATAAATTACCGGATTCATTAATCAGGTAATACCCGGGTTACGCGTTCTATGTTTTTTTGTACCAATTACTTACTACTTCTAAGCTTCTAACTCCTAACTTTACCCCGCTACAAACCCGAGCTATCGTTCCGATTTTATCGGGAAGGAAAGTCCGGACAGCGCAGAGCAACCCACCGGTTAATAGCCGGCTTCCCGATTTTAATCGGGAACGGGAAAGTGCCACAGAAAATAACTACCCACGATGAAAATCGGGGGAAAAGGTGAAAATGTGAGGTAAAGGCTCACGGTCCTGATTGGTAACAAACGGGATGGGTAAACCCTGGGTGCTGTAATGCCACGT
>CAYHTC010000184.1:0-5482 GCA_964359445.1 uncultured Sediminibacterium sp.
TTTGTTTAAAAGGATATCATCAAAATGATATTGCTGACCAAATTCAGTAAACCTGGCTTTACGTAACAGTTTCTTCATCACTTTAATTTGCTGACTGCGCGGGTTATTTTGCGGCAGGTGCAGGGCTTTTAAAATCGTATTGGGAAGCTTGAAATCAAGAATCGCCATCGTTAGCTACAGGTTTTTAGAATATACGAAGTTAAAGCAAATGCTTGTATAAAGAGTATGATTTAACCGGATATTGGATACCGGGTGGATTCCGGATTGCGGGAGCTTGCTTCTCTTTTTGTACTTTTGCGGCATGTTAAAGCAAACACTATTAAAAGCTGTAGAAGCGGGCGCGGCTGAGATGAGTCGCTTTTTTAATGGATCATTCAAAATAAGTAATAAAGAAGGGATCAATAACCTGGTTACTGAAGCCGACCATGCAGCAGAAAAAGCCATTTTTAACGTGATACAACAGGAGTACCCTGACCATTATATCCTGAGCGAAGAATCTGGTGAGATTTTCATGGATTCATCTGTGAAGTGGATCATCGATCCGATTGACGGTACCGTAAATTTTGCCAATGGTATTCCTATTTGTTGTGTAAGTATTGGTGTGGAGCAGAACGGACAAATGATTTTGGGGGCGGTACACAATCCATTTCTAAAAGAGTTTTTCTTTGCACAACATGGCTTTGGCGCCACATTGAATAATAAAATGATACAGGTAAGTAACAAGACCGAAGTGAGCAGCAGTTGCCTCGCAACCGGCTTCCCCTATACTTACCTGGATATGCCGAATGGCCCTTTACAGATTTTTGAAAAACTCATACGAAAAGGGGTTCCGGTAAGAAGGCTGGGTAGTGCCGCCATTGACCTTTGCTGGGTTGCCGCAGGCAGATTTGATGGTTTTTTTGAACATAAATTGCAGGCATGGGATAGTGCCGCAGGATTTTTGATAGTAGAAGAAGCAGGTGGAAAAGTAACCGACTTTACCGGAAACCGCTATTCACCCCATCAGCCGCATATCATTGCTTCCAATGGAAAGATTCATGACGGGCTGGTAGCAATAGTTAATGGCGCCAACTTTTAGTTAACTTAATTTATAATTCGATTGTATTTATGCAAAACAGAACAGAAATAGCAGAGCTGGGTGAATTTGGTTTGATTGAACACCTTACCAAAAATTTTGAAATACACAATGCCTCCACAGTACTAAGTGTAGGCGATGATGCGGCAGTAATTGACCATTTTGGTAAACAAACTGTAGTTACAACTGATCTGTTATTAGAGGGTATTCATTTTGATTTAATGTATACACCCTTAAAACACTTAGGGTATAAAGCAGTGATGGTAAACCTGAGTGATGTGTATGCAATGAACGCTACCCCAACACAAATTACTATCAGTATCGGCATCAGTAACCGCTTTAGCCTTGAAGCGCTGGATGAGTTTTATGAGGGCGTTTATCTTGCCTGCGAAAAACACGGAGTTGATCTGGTAGGTGGTGATACCTCTTCTTCCAATAAAGGATTTATTATTTCTGTAACGGCTATTGGTGAAGTAGCTCCCAATAAATTTGTAAAACGCAGTACGGCGGAAAAGGGCGATCTGATTTGTGTGAGTGGCGACCTGGGTGGCGCCTTTCTGGGTTTAACACTGATGGAAAGAGAAAAAAAGATCTACCTCGAAAATCCCAAAATACAACCCGACCTCGAAAACGAAAGTTATGTGGTGGGGCGCCTATTAAAACCGGAGGCACGCAAAGACATTATCGAATTTTTTGAGCAGCATGAAATAATGCCCACAGCCATGATAGATGTGAGTGATGGCATCAGCAGTGATGTGCTTCATTTATGCAAACAAAGCGCGCTGGGGTGTATCATCTATGAAGAAAAAATACCCATATCGGATGAAAGCAGCAAAGCCGCTTATAAATTCGGACTTGACCCAACCGTATGCGCGCTGAATGGTGGTGAAGATTATGAATTGATTTTTACCCTCAAACAGGAGGACCATGATAAGATTACACTCAATGAAGAGATTAGTGTGATTGGTTATATGACTGAAATAACGGAAGGCTGTAAATTACTAACCAAGGGCGGTAACTATTTTGATATTACCGCACAGGGCTGGAATGCCTTTCAGAAATAAGTATTAAAAGACGCTCATTCATTTCTTTGCTGTTCAGGAAAGGGCCACTATCCCCTGCACATCAAAATTTTCGTTTAGGAACACCAGATTAGCGGTATCGCCTTTTTCAATTTTTCCTGAAAGGCCCGTTTTGTTCATTACCTGTGCCGGGTATAAACTTACCATACGCAAAGCTTCAGCGGGTTCTATACCAACTTTAAAAATTAAATTTCGCAAAGATTTTCCCATAGTTAAGGCAGAACCACTTAGTGTGCCATTCGACTCATACCTGTCGCCAACCAAACGATGTGCATACGGACCACTACTTGTTTCTGTTACGGCATCTGTTATCACAAACAATCTCTCTTTCATGATCTTCTTGGCAATCTGGATAGCCGCAAAATCAACATGATAGCCATCCGGTACAATACTTGCCATTACTTTCGGATGATTAAAAACAGCGCCTACCATACCAGGGGCACGGTGTTGCAACGGACTCATAGCATTGTATAAATGGGTGGCGGCAGGTATACCCGAATCAAACGCTGCCATAGCCTCTTCGTAAGTGGCATTACTATGGCCGGCAGAAATAATTACCCCATAAGACCGAACCAGCTCTATCACTTTTTTACTGCAAACTTCCGGCGCCAAAGTGATCATGGTAATAACACCCTTCCCATATTCCAGCAATTCTTTAGCTACCTCTTCGGTGGGCGAATGAATAAAGGATTCCATATGTGCCCCCTTTTTTTGCGGATGAATCCAGGGGCCCTCTATGTGTAACCCTATACAACCCTTTCCACCCCCATTCCAATAAGCCTTAACCGCATCAATACTTTTATAAAAAACATCATAACTATTCGTAGCCACCGTTGGTTGAAAATGAGAGGCGCCCCCTCCGGAACAATATGCATATAATTTATGCAAAGCATCGGCATCCGGGTAAACCGCCAGTAGTTTATCATAAGCGCCATAAATCTGGATATCAATAAACGCAGGCGCTATGATGGGGAAATGCTTTGCTGTTGTTGTTTGAATACCTGTAACAGGAATCATATCAACAATCTTATTATCCAATACCACTATTGCGTGGTTTAATAACCATTCCGTTCCGGTAAAAAGTTTTTCTGAACTATATATCTGCTGTTTATTCATCTCCATCTTTTGGTATGATTTTAAAATTATCTGCATCTTTCCAAAAAGGAAACCTGTCTCTTATTTCCAGCAGGGGTTCTTTTTGTAAAACGATGGTATGTACCGCCTCCTCTATAGATTGATGATACAATGTATTTCCTAACGCATCAATAGCCATACTGTCGCCACTATGAAAGATGCCATTGCCATCGTTGCCTACCCTGTTTACTCCAATCACATAACACTGGTTCTCGATGGCCCTTGCTGTGAGCAATGATTTCCAGGCATGTGCCCTGCGCTCGGGCCAATTAGCTACATATAATAACACATCATATTCAGGAACACCCGTTGTGTGTTGCCTGGCCCATACCGGAAAACGCAGATCATAGCATACCTGCAAATTAATCTTCCATCCCTTAACCTGCGCAATCAGTCTTTTATGACCCTGTGTATATGCTTTGTTTTCTCCTGCAAAAGCAAATCGATGGCGTTTATCATAATACCCAAGGGTACCATCGGGCAATACCCATAACAGGCGGTTAAAAAAATAGTCACCTTCAGCAATCATCAGGCTTCCTGTAAGAATAATTTTTTGGAAAGCAGCTACCCGCTTCATCCATAGAACGGTCTCTCCATCCATGCCTTCAGCAAATTTCTGTGGCTGCATACTAAAGCCTGTACTGAACATTTCAGGCAATACCACCACTTCTGTTCTTTCGGGTATCCCCATGATTTTTTTTTCAAGCATGGCCAGGTTGGCGGCCTTATCCTCCCAATGCAATTGGGTTTGTATCAGGGTAAAACTGAGTGACGACATACTCTGTAATTAATAACCAATGCAAGTTAATGTAATCGATAACTCAGCAAAAACGAACCATACTGCTGCGCCCTTTTTTGAGAAACCGATTCTTTACTTTGATAAACCCATACTGCCTTGGTTGTCCAACGCCCACGGGCATAACAAATACCTATATTTTGCTGAAATATCCTTCTTTCTGTTTCTCCCAATACGGCCCCCGACCCTTTATTCAATAACCCCCCTTCAACAGTAGCGTTATATCCCTGCCAGATAAACTGCGGGTACCAATAAATAAAAAATTCGTAATCCCTTCGATCATCTTTCTCATTACTTTGTATTCTTGCGTTCCATAAAGCGCTGTTACTGTTCTTTTCAAAAAGCCCCAAACAGGTATATAATCCAATACCGGCGTTGATAAAAGTAGTGCCCAGATTAGCCTGCACCTGGGGGATTATTTTAATCCAGGAACTGTTTTCCCAAACTGTTCGGGCATAACTGATACCCATATCCGGGCCAACAGCATTTTGCACCTGGTATTGCCAGCCGCTGAACCGGGCATACTTTAAAAGCTTATGATAGCTGTTTTGAAGCGATTCCGCTAAAGAAGCCCGCCCCAATACTGTAATACCCCCGCTTAATTGAAGAACTGCTTCATTTTTAGGAAACCGGATCTGACTGTATTTAAAAAAAAGTTGTCCGCAATAAGGTCGGTCTATATCAGCCGGTGAGGCTGTTTTCCGGATAAGCGGGGTATAAATCATTTGTCCAACCCCAAAGCTTCTGATCAGTTTGCCCCCCTTTTTTTCTCCCGAAGTTCTCAGCGATACAATCATCCCATTGGTATAATAAGCGTCTCTTTTCAGCAGCAGATAGGCATCATTTTCTGTGGTAAAAGACAGTTCTTTCCTGAACATTCCCGGATTTTTATTTTGCGCCGGTACCATACCCACCGGCAAACAAAATACATGCACATATATGAACAGGCTCTTTAACATATTTTTATAACAGGTATTACAGGTTAGTCCGGCGTTTCGGTCCGTATCTTTTTAATACTCTCCAGTATCAAAGTCATCTCATACCCCTTCCTTGCCAGGTAGGCAATTGTTTTAGCCTGCCTGTTAAGGTATTGTTCTCCTTTCAGGCTTTTCCACCTGGCCATGGCTAATTTTTGCAGGGAACCGGCATAATCTGCCCCCTGCAATTCTTTTAAGGCTTTTTTAATATTGGCTTCACTAACCCTTTTTTGACGCAATTCATACACAATTTTCACCTTCCCCCATTTTTTTTGCCTGAAATGGCCGCCGGCAAACTGAATGGCAAACCGCTCCTCGTTCAGATAACCATCCTCTATAAGTGTTGATACCATTACTTCTACGTCTTTCTTCGATAATCCCATCCCAAATAATTTGTCTCTCACTTCTGCATGACACC
>CAYHTC010000185.1:0-5413 GCA_964359445.1 uncultured Sediminibacterium sp.
AAGGCTTTTAAATTTATTAAAGAGATAGAAAGCGGCGGATATACCATGTGCCTCATTAAGGTGATACACATCCGGATTAAATCCGAGTTCATCAATTAATTTGGCTCCACCTACTCCCAATAAAATAAACTGTGCCACTTTGGTAGCCACATTGGCATCGTATAAACGATGTGTGATGGTTTGAGAAACATAATCGTTTTCAGGTAAATCAGTGCTTAACAAAAACAATGGGGCGCTGTTAAATGTTTCAGGATTCAGGTAATATGCTTTTACCCAAACCGGGTGTTCATGAATCAGTATCTGGAATTTAATATTAGTGTCTTCCAGAAAACAGAAGTTTTTTTCCATGAAAGTAACCTGCAGTGTTTGATCCTGGTTACGGGCCTGGTCATAGTAACCGTATTTCCATAAAATACCAATGCCTACCATATTCTGGCGTAATTCATACGCGCTTCGTAAATGAGAACCGGCCAGGAAACCAAGGCCGCCACTGTATATTTTTAAAGGTTGGTGAATGGCAAATTCCATTGAGAAGTAAGCGGCTTTTTTAGCATACTGCTCATTAATCTGGTAGGGTACCTGGTAGTTACGAAAATTCATTGTGTACTTGTTTGGTTAAAATTGCGGCTGCAAGATAGGAGTATTTCTACTAAATGTATTTTATACACATCTTAGACATACTAAAACTTTTTCCACAAAAAAGTAGTGGTGAGAAGGCAGGTTTATTTTGCTTTTTTGGGTATGCGGGGCTCTTTCTTTTTGATGAAACTGTCATCGAAGAAACATTTTATACCTCTGTGGTTACCGCAACTGCCCTGTTCTTTTAATCTAACTTCTCTTCCTTCAAACCTGAAATCAATCACACAGGGATCTCCATTTGCTTTGTATTGCGCCTTATTGGAATTGGTAATGGTCAATTCCCCTTTTAGTTCGCCGGTACATCTTCCCTCATTCTTTTCAAAATGTATGAAAAACAGATAGGTATTCGCTTTTTTGGTATCACGGACAGACAGGTAATTTTTTTTGTCCCGCACATAATCACCACTAAATTTATTTTTCTTAGGTAACGTATCAACCGGGTTGATAATGCCGGTTTTCTCAGGATCCTCATTGGAGTCATTAATCACTACCATAAATATGCCGGCGCTGCTGTAAACCCAGCCTGTTCTTGAAAATTGTAATGTATTTTCCCTGCCATATTTTTCCTGGCTGATGAGAAAGGTAGGTTCTCTGTTGATGGATACGGAGTGTACATACTCATCTTCATTATCTGTGCGTAAGAGTCCTTTGGATGCGAGGTATTTATTTTTTTTATCTGTTACAAAAACTCCGAGCCTGCTGCTTTTTTTATTTGCCGAAAAACTGAGCAAATAGTAATTCTCTTTCTCTTTTTCAATTTTTCCTACCGGGTGAATGATCAGTTTGCGCGTTTTACCAACAATCGGCGTTAGTGAACTGTCGGGAAAGAATTGCAGTAAAGCTTTCGTTCCTATGGTAATCGTATCTCCCGATTTGCTGAGATTGGTATCGGCCACGATAAAGGGTGGGATAATTTTAGGGAAGACAGCCACAAAATCACTGATTTTCACCGGAACTTCACCGGAGAGATCTATTTTCTTCTCTTTACAGCCAAGCATTAAAAGCGGCAAAAGTACCGGCAAACATCTTTTCATACCCCAATATTTGTATAAAAATAAGCCTTTCGGCCCAAGTGCCGGATAGAATGTAGTTTAATTGGATAATTAATTTTAGATTTGCCTAAAAATAATTTTAGTGCTTATGAATTTCTCAATCACGGAAGAAAATTATATCAAAGCTATTTTCCATTTGCAGCAGGACGATGGGAATGTGTCTACCAATGCGCTCGCTGCGGAATTGCATACCAAACCGGCTTCAGTTACAGACATGCTCAAAAAGTTAAAACTAAAGAAACTGCTGAGTTATGAAAAGTACCAGGGCGCCCGTTTGAGTATAGAAGGAAAGAAACTGGCCCTGGCCATTGTTCGTAAGCATCGTTTATGGGAGTACTTTCTGGTGGATACCCTTCAGTTTGGGTGGGATGAAGTACATGAAGTGGCTGAGGAACTGGAGCATATCAGTAGTAAAAAACTGGTAGAGAAACTGGACGCTTTTCTTGGTTACCCCAGGTTTGATCCGCATGGCGACCCTATCCCTGACAGTCATGGAAAAATGACGGTACAACAACAAATCAACCTCATTGATCTGCCTCTCAATAAACCGGCGCAGGTAAGTGGGGTAGGCAGCCAATCCACCGAACTGCTGGAACTGCTGAAGCATAAACATATTGGTATCGGAACACGTCTTGAAGTAAAGAAAACTTTCAGTTTTGATCATTCTGTCGAGATCAAAATCAGGAACCAGCATTCATTCACCATAAGCCAGCAACTTGCACAGGCGTTGTTTGTTAAACCAGTATAATCTATGCAACGATTTCATAGTGATCAATCATTGAGTGAAGTTCATGAGTCTGTTGATACCACCACGCCGGGAAAAGGCTGGCGCAGGATGCTTGCCTATATTGGCCCCGCTTACCTGGTAAGCGTTGGATATATGGATCCGGGTAACTGGGCCACCGATCTGCAGGGCGGCGCCCAATTTGGTTATCAGTTAATCTGGGTTCTGCTAATGAGTAACCTGATGGCGCTTTTACTGCAAAGTCTGAGCGCCCGTTTAGGTATTGTAAGAAGACGGGATCTGGCACAGGCCAACAGAGAAACATACCCACCCCTGGTTAATTTCTGCCTGTATATTTTAGCCGAATTGGCAATAGCAGCCTGCGACCTGGCAGAAGTATTGGGAATGGCCATCGGCATTCACCTGTTAACCGGTCTTCCCCTTGTATGGGGTACCGTTATCACCGTATTGGATACTTTTCTTTTTCTGTTCCTGCAGCGATATGGTATCCGTAAGATGGAGGCATTTATTATTTGCCTTGTACTGATTATCGGCTGTTCTTTTTTAATTGAAATGGTTATCGCAAAACCTGATTTGGGAGAAGTGGTGAAAGGGTTTGTTCCCACTGTATTGAACAATCAGTCTTTATACATTGCCGTGGGCATTATTGGCGCTACCGTTATGCCTCATAATTTATATCTACATTCTGCGTTGGTACAGACCAGGAAAATAAGTGGTGATGAAAAAGGCATCAGAAAGGCTATCAGGTATAACGTTATTGATAGTACTATTGCGCTTAATGCGGCATTTCTTGTAAATGCCGCCATCTTAATACTGGCAGCAAGCGTTTTCTTTAGCACAGGTAATACAGAGGTTGCCCGCATCCAGGATGCCCACCAGTTATTGCAACCTTTACTGGGCAGCCGGTTAGCGCCCATTTTGTTTGCGGTAGCTTTAATCGCGGCCGGGCAAAGCTCTACATTAACCGGAACACTGGCGGGACAAATTGTGATGGAAGGCTATCTGCAATTGCGTATTAATCCCTGGTTAAGAAGGTTATTAACCAGGCTCATAGCCATTGTGCCTGCCGTATTGGTTATCATGTTATATGGAGATGATAAAGTAGATGATCTACTGGTATTCAGCCAGGTGATTTTGAGTTTACAATTAGGTTTTGCAGTAATACCGCTGATCCATTTTGTGAGCGATAAATCAACCATGGGCAAATTTGTTATCCGTACCCATGTAAAAGTACTGGCATGGCTGGTGGCCCTTATACTGGTTTTTCTGAATGTAAAACTGGTGGGGGAGGAAGCCCTGGGGGTATTTGAATCGGACACGGCCTGGTACTGGAAACTCCTGCTGACATTGGCGATACTTGGTTTTGTCTGGCTATTTCTTACCATGACATTTTTACCCATGATCCATAAACGCCGGAAAAAACAAACGGCTACCCTGCATGGCGCTACGGTAACACTGCAAAATTTAGTGGTTAAAAAAACAAGCCGGATAGCGGTAGCGCTCGATTTTTCAAAATCTGATGAAAAACTGATCGCTTATGCTGTTGCACAGGGACACAACGAGGTTACCTATATTTTACTCCATGTAGTGGAAAGCGCCTCTGCTAAATATTCAGGCGCTGCCAGTGATGATGATGAGACAAGAAAAGACAGGCAACGATTGGATAACTACGGTTTTCAATTGCAGAAAATGGGCTATCGTGCGGAAGTATTTATTGGGTATCGTAACCGCGTAAATGAAATAATACGGATCGTTAAGGAATCAGAAGCAGACATGCTGGTAGTAGGCGCGCACGGGCACTCGGGATTGAAAGACTATATTTTTGGTGAAACAATCGAAGATGTAAGACATGCATTATCCATTCCGGTATTGATCGTGAATGTATGACCATGCAATTGATAATGTACTACATTTGTATCCGTTTTTTACCTTAACCAAAAGTTTATTTCTATGGCACAAAAGATTAAAGTGGCCAATCCGGTAGTAGAGCTGGATGGTGATGAGATGACCAGGATTATCTGGAAGTTTATCAAAGACAAACTGATCCTTCCTTACCTCGAAGTGGATATCAAATATTATGACCTGGGTATGGAATACCGGGACGAAACCAATGACCAGGTTACAGTTGACGCAGCCAATGCCATTAAACAATATGGTGTGGGTATTAAATGTGCCACCATCACACCGGATGAACAGCGGGTGGAAGAATTTAAGCTGAAACAGATGTGGAAGAGCCCGAATGGAACTATCCGTAATATTCTTGATGGTACCGTATTCCGTGAGCCGATTGTTTGTAAAAATGTACCAAGACTGGTTCCTAACTGGACTGCACCGATCTGTATCGGACGTCATGCATTTGGCGACCAGTACCGCGCTACTGATTTTGTAACCAAGGGAAAGGGCAAGCTTACCATTAAGTTTGAAGGGGAAGATGGAACGGTTCAGGAATATGAGGTATTTAATTACAAGGGTGATGGTGTTGCCATGGCTATGTATAATACCGATGAAAGTATCAAAGGTTTTGCAAGAAGCTGCTTCAATACGGCTTTAGCCAAAAAATGGCCCTTGTATCTTTCTACCAAGAATACCATTTTAAAAAAATATGATGGCCGTTTCAAAGACATCTTCGAAGATATCTATCAAAATGAATTCAAAGCTGCTTATGTAGCTGCCGGTATCACTTATGAACACCGTTTAATTGATGATATGGTTGCCAGCGCGCTGAAATGGAACGGTAATTTTGTTTGGGCCTGTAAGAATTATGATGGAGATGTACAAAGTGATACCGTGGCACAGGGATTCGGATCATTAGGATTGATGACTTCCACCTTAATTACGCCTGATGGTAAGATTATGGAAGCGGAAGCTGCGCATGGTACCGTTACACGCCACTACCGCGAACACCAGAAAGGAAGACCAACCTCAACCAATCCGATCGCTTCTATTTTTGCCTGGACAAGGGGTTTGGATTTCCGTG
>CAYHTC010000186.1:0-5411 GCA_964359445.1 uncultured Sediminibacterium sp.
CGCATTCTCAATAGCCATCCGGCTCTCACGTCCATAGCTGTATATAGAAGAAGGATTCCCGAAATGAGTGGTTAAATAAGGCATCATCGCCTCCAATACCTGTGGATCTATAGAAGTAGTTGCGGCGTTATCAAGATAAATTCTTTCCATAAGCTGCAAAACTAAGAAATTATCATCGTTACATCGCTTCCCTGATATCCTGCATCAGTTTTTGTGCAATATTTGAGGCGGTTGTTTCAAAATTACTCTCAGCGTAGATACGGATAATCGGTTCTGTATTGCTGGTGCGCAGATGCACCCAATCATGTTCAAATTCTATTTTCAAACCATCTTCTGTATTAATCCGGTGCTTTTTATATTTTTTCCTGATATGATCGAATATTTTTTTAAGGTCAAATCCCGGTGTCAATTCAATTTTATTCTTACTCATGAAATAATCGGGATAGGTATTGCGTAATTGCCTGGCCGATTTTTTTTGTTTGGCAAGATGGGTGAGGAATAAAGCGATGCCGATCAGGGCATCTCTGCCATAATGCAGATCGGGTACAATGATGCCGCCATTGCCCTCGCCACCAATTACCGCGTTTACCGCTTTCATTTTATTCACCACATTTACTTCTCCTACCGCGCTGGGTGAATATTCGCCTCCGTGTTTGATAGTTACATCTTTCAATGCACGCGTAGACGACATATTGCTAACAGTATTCCCTTTTCTGTTTTCTAAAACATAATCAGCTACTGCTACCAGTGTGTACTCTTCTCCGAATAAACTGCCGTCTTCGCAAATGAAACAAAGCCTGTCAACATCCGGATCCACAGCAATGCCGAGGTTGGCTTTTTGTTTTTTTACTTCATTACACAATTCCAGCAGGTTTTCGGGCAGTGGTTCCGGATTGTGTGCGAATTTTCCATTCACTTCGCCATTTAATATGGTAAAATCAGTTACACCCAATGCTTTTAACAGGATGGGTACCGCAATGGCGCCGCTGCTGTTGATCGCGTCTATTACGATTTTAAATTTTGCTTTTTTGATAGCCGCTATATCTACCAATGGATAGTTTACTACAGCATCAATATGTTGTTGAAATAAATGATCATTGGCGCTGTATGATCCTAACTGATCTACTGATACAAATACAAAGTCTTCTTTGGCAGCGATATCCAGCACTTTCGCACCTGCCTCAGCGCTGATAAATTCTCCCTTACTATTTAAAAGTTTTAAGGCATTCCATTCTTTAGGATTATGGCTGGCTGTAAGTATAATGCCTCCGGCCGCTTTTTCAAATACTACAGCCATTTCAACAGTTGGCGTGGTACTTAAGCCAAGATCAATTACATCAATTCCTAATGCGTTTAAGGTACTTATCACCAGCCGTTGAACCATTTCACCACTGATTCTTCCATCGCGGCCGATGATAATTTTCCTGTTTTCGGATTGTTGGGATAACCAGGTACCGAATGCGGCAGTAAAACGTACAACGTCCAACGGACTTAACGTATCACCGGGCCTGCCTCCGATGGTTCCCCGAATGCCGGAAATGCTTTTGATCAATGACATAAAATGGGATTAAAATGGAGTGCAAACATAATAGAAATTTTTTGTTTGCCCCCTGCCCCTAATTTTGCAGGATAAAGAAATGATATGCCGGACAAAGCCTGGTACATAGATTGGTTCAATTCTCATTACTATCACGTATTATACCAGTATAGGGATGAGGAGGAGGCTTTCCGGTTTATACGAACTCTTATTGATTACCTGAAACCTGTTCCCGGCTGTACGATGGTTGATGTGGCCTGTGGAAAAGGCAGGCATAGCCGGGTATTGTCTGATATGGGATTTGATGTAACAGGTATTGATCTCTCTGCCGCCTCTATAGCAGAAGCCATAGAATGGGAAGATGAGCATCTTCATTTTTTTGTGCATGATATGCGGCTGCCTTTCTGGATTAATTATTTCCGGTTCGCATTTAATTTTTTTACCAGTTTTGGATATTTTAAAACGAGAAGGGAGCATGATAATGCCATCCGCACCATTGCACAGAGCTTAACTGCTGACGGCATTTTTGTGATTGATTATCTGAATGCTCATTTTGAGGAGGAACGTATGGAAAAATCTGTTACTACTACCCTTGAAGGCATCACATTCCATATTACCAAATGGCAGGATGAGGAGCATTTTTTTAAACAGATCCAGGTTACTGACGCGGAAAATCAAACGCTGAAACATTTATTTACCGAACGTGTTGCGAAATTTTCGCTCGGCGATTTTACGGATATGCTGGCTTACCAGGGAATGCAGGTACAAGAGGTTTTTGGAGATTACCGGTTGAACAGGTATGATGTGATAAAATCTCCACGCATGATCATCATTGCCAGAAAGAAGTAACTGATTTATGGTTAGTTGCCCGATAACTCTTTTACAAACACTACCTTTAAGCATATGTTATCCGCAGTTCTGTTAATGAGCTTTTTAGAAAAGCTATGGGCCTGGTTAAATCAATGGGATACCTACCTGTTTCTGAAGATCAACACAGTATGGTCTCATCCTTTTCCGGATGCGGTGTATCCCTGGTTGCGTGAGGCCAATGCATGGGTGCCGCTTTATCTGTTTCTGCTGCTTTTTGTGATACTGAATTTTAAAAAGAAAGCGATTCCCTGGATATTATTTGTAGTGATTACGCTTACCCTTACCGATCAGCTAAGCAGTAGCCTGGTCAAGAACTGGATTGCCCGCCCCAGGCCCTGCCGCGATCCCTTATTGATGAACCAGGTTAGATTATTACTGGATCATTGTTCGGGCGGGTATAGTTTCACCTCTTCACATGCTACCAATCATTTTGGATTTGCCATGTTTGTGTTTATTACGCTTAAGCCGGTATTTAAAAAATGGGGATGGTTATTCTTTCTCTGGGCGGCTATCATCAGTTATGGACAGATTTATGTTGGGGTTCATTACCCACTGGATGTATTGTGTGGCGCTTTGCTGGGCTGTGCTATTGGCGGCCTTACCGCAGGCTTCTTTACCAAAAAATACGGATTACTTATATTTGATACCCTGTAACCCGGTAACCTATGATCCCCAACCGATTATTTTATTTTGTTTTACTGGTATGCGGATTTACCGCTCTGTTGGGGGTAATGATGATTCCTTTAATGGATATCGATGCATCACAATACGCATCCATCAGCAGGGAAATGCTGGATAATAATAGCTATTTGCAATTGTTTGACCTGGGCCATGATTACCTGGATAAGCCCCCGATGCTTTTCTGGTTGTCTGCCATCAGTATGAAATTATTGGGTGTGTATGATTGGTCATACCGCCTGCCTTCTTTCCTGTTTGCTATGCTTGCCGTTTATGCAACCTATCAATTTGCCATCTTATTTTATCGAAAAGAGATTGCACAGTTAAGCGCAATGGTGCTGGCAAGTTCCCAGGCAATATTTTTAGTTACACATGATGTAAGGTGTGATACCATGTTAATGGGATGGGTCGCGTTTTCGCTTTGGCAAATGGCTGCCTGGTATCAGACCAGTCACTGGAAACATTTTTTGCTGGCATTTATAGCAATCGCCGGTGGAATGATGACGAAAGGGCCTGTTGCACTGATGGTTCCTGCATTTGGGCTGGTACCACATTTCATACTACGAAGAGAGTGGAAACAGTTATTCCGCCGGGAATACCTGTTGGGGGCAGCGCTGATTGGCATTTTACTCGTACCAATGAGTATCGGCCTGTACCGGCAGTTTGATCTGCATCCGGGAAAATTAATCAATGGAGTATCCATCCAATCCGGTTTACGTTTTTATTACTGGACACAAAGTTTTGGCAGATATACAGGAGAGAATGTATTTAATGAAATGAATCATTTTACTTTCTTACTCGAAAATATGTTCTGGAGTTTTTTGCCCTGGATATTTTTCTTTCTGATTGGATTGTTCTTATCAATGAAGGAAATCATTTCCAAAAAATTCAGGTTGGCAGCCAATGAAGAATGGATAACTACCGGAGGATTTATCATTACCTATTGCATTCTTGCCAGAAGTCAGGCCCAGTTGCCACATTATATTTTTGTAGTATTTCCCCTGGCTGCGGTTATTACGGCAAAATTCCTATATCGTTTATTATATACAGATGAACTGGTTAAATGGAAAAAGCCGCTACTCATCTTTCACTCAGTTATTTTTTCCTTATTATGGGTTGCAGTAATCGCTTTAATGGCCTGGCCATTTAAACAGGTGCCCGTTTATGTAGTGATACTGGCGGGCTTGTGTTTTTTATTTTTTTTCCGGATCCTTTTCTCAAAAAGCCGCCGGTTTCCTGTTTTACTCACAGTCTCTTTGTTTACTGTTGCAGGGGTGAATATTTTTCTGAATACTAATTTTTATCCCAATTTATTACAATACCAATTGGGGAATGTTGCAGGAAAATTCATACATGATCACCGTATTCCAAAAGACCAGATCAGCCTGTATGGGGTTAAGACCGGCAGGTCATTGTCTTTTTACGGGCAACAGTTATTTACGGAAAAGAAAAGTATACAGGATTTTCAGGCGGATGATATAGTGCTTACCAGTAAAGATAGCAGCATTGTATTTCAGCAAACATTTCCCCAAATGAAAGTGATGCTGGAGGGGAACCACTTTGGGGTAAGTATTTTAACCCTGCCTTTTCTTAATCCCGAAACGCGTGAAAAAGAATTGTCTAAATATGTTATCATTGATCTTGACGGGAAATTTTAGCCTATTTGCGCCCTATTAAGTAGTTTTAAAGGAATAAACATGACTGAAATTATTATCATACTAATACTGATCCTCATCAATGGCCTGTTTTCTATGGCCGAGATTGCGTTGGTATCCGCGCGTAAAGCGAGGCTGGAAGGGCAGGCAATTAAGGGCGATCCAGAGGCTAAACGGGCATTGGCATTGGCCAATCATCCTGAAATATTTTTATCTACTGTTCAAATAGGAATTACACTGATCGGGGTATTAACGGGGATCTATTCCGGAGATAGTTTTAAACAGCCTTTACAGGAATGGTTACAGCAGTTTATCATTCTCCAACCTTATAGCAGCTCAATTGCCACTACTTTTATAGTGATCGTATTAACCTATCTTTCCATGGTGCTTGGAGAACTGGTGCCTAAACGGATTGGACTGAGCAGTCCGGAAAAAATTGCCAAGGCAGCAGCCGGTCCCATGCGTATTATTTCATGGATCACTTTTCCCTTTACCTGGTTATTAAGTATCAGCGCCAATTTCCTGATCAGGTTAATGAATATTCAGACTAGTGATAACCAGGTTACTGAAGAAGAAATTAAAGCCATCATTAGTGAAGGAACAGAGCATGGCACCATTGAAGAGGCCGAACAGGATATCATTGAAAGAGTATTTCATCTTAGCGACCGGAA
>CAYHTC010000187.1:0-5401 GCA_964359445.1 uncultured Sediminibacterium sp.
GATCTTAGTAAACACGATAGTAAATCATTACAGGAAGTAGAAAAATATGCCCCCTTTGATGTAGTGGTTACGATGGGTTGTGGCGATGCCTGCCCCTGGATGCCTGCCAAAAAATTCATCGACTGGCAAATTCCGGACCCCAAACACATGGAGCCGGATGAATTTAATAAAGTACGTGATTTTATCAGCGAAAGAGTAAAACAGTTGCTGAAGGAATTATGATTTTTTATTCCGGTCCGTACCAATGATGGCTTCAATGATAGAAGAAACAAAGCTCACTACCAGGCTGAAAATTAAAGCGGTAAACCAGCCGGTCACCACAAAACCCGGAACAATATCGGCTACCCATTTAATAATGATGATATTTATCACCAGCAAAAAAAGACCAAGCGTTACAATGGTGATCGGTATAGTAAGGATAATGAGAATGGGCTTGATAAAACTATTCAGCAATCCTAAAACCAGCGCTACCAATAAGGCCGTAACTGTACTATCAACTGTTACCCCTTTTAAAACATAGGCTGCGAACAAAACAGCTAATGCTGTTGCAATGGTTTTGGCAAAGAACCTTCCCATACGGTTTTATTTATGCTTCAAGTTACCATTTATTTTTCTTCTGATCCCTTCTTTTAGGACCGGAACATTAAAATTGATCAGGAAACCTGATTTTTTCCCTGACAACTTAAGGTAGGTTACTAATTGTGCCTCATGAATTGGGAGAATACCCTCAACTGATTTTAGTTCAAGTATAATCTCATTTTCAACTAATTGATCAATTATAAATTCTTTGTATAAGGTTTGACCCTTATAAATAACAGGTAATACTTTTTGCCGTTCTACGAACAATTGTTTACTCGCCAGTTCCCGGCAAAGGCATACATCATAGACAGATTCCATTAGCCCTGGACCGAGTACCTTGTGCACTTCTATTGCACAACTAATAATTTGATAAGTGAGGAGATTGCAGTCATTTTCTAACATGCAATAAACCTACAAACAGAGATTAAATTGGGAAAGAGTATTTACCGCATATTTGCGGGGGTAGAGGGTACATTTTTGGTAGGAGGATAAGACATCATGTTAAAAAAAATCCCGAATCTACACCACCACCAATTCATAAAACTCCTCAGGATTGAGATACTTTTTAGCAAGCTCCTGCAACTCCTCTGCAGTAACGGATTGAACAGTCTGGATACTATCATAGAAATACGCATCCGTTAATCCGTTCAGTATATAATTTTTCCAACGGGCAATAATCTGGAAGGGGCCGTCCAGGTCTCCCAAAAGAGAGCCGATCATATAATTGCGTACCAGATCAAGTTCATCAGCGTCTACCGGTTCATTACAAAGAATGGCCATTTCTTTATACACTTCTTCAATAGTTGCCCCGCACACATCGCGCCCGGCTTCGGTGCTGATCATCCAGGCGCTGTTATGAATATGGTTTTGCAGGTAGCTGTGAATGCCATAGGTATAGCCTTTATCTTCTCGGATATTACTCATCAGTCGGGATCCAAAAAAACCACCAAAAATATTATTCAGCACCTGCGCTTTCTGAAAATCAGGATGGTGCCTGTTAAAGAAGGGTCTTGCCATTCTGATGGCGCCCTGCACACCATCCGCGTCATTAATGATATTGTATTTTTTGGTTTCGGCAGGCTCACTGTTAAAATGTATTCCGGGCAGGGTATGGCTGTTAATAGATAGCTGTCCGAATGAATGATTTAACTGTTGGGTAAGGTCCGCAGGTGGTTTCCCTGCAACAAAAATCAGGCATTTACCTTCCGTATAATATCGTTTATAGAATTTCAGCAGTTCCGGTCTGTTCAACTGCTCATAATCGAGGGTTGAGGTATACCGGCCATAGGGATGATGAAAACCATATACATATTCATCTATCAGCCTGTTGGCAATAAAATCGCATTTCTTCAGATTTACTTCGAGTCGCTGTTTTTGGTTCTGTTTATAAATAGCCAATTCTTCCTCCGGAAAAATACACTCGTTTATCAATTCTGCCACAACCGGTAATAACTGCGTCAGATGTTTGTTTAAACAATGAAGGGTGATGGTGGCCGTTTCATTGTAACAACTCCGGTTCAGGTAAGCTCCATAAAATTCAAAATGTTCATTGATGGCAAAAGCCTTTCTTTTTGGGGTACCGTTTTTCAGCAGGAAGTTAGTGGTAGCGGCAACAATGTTTTTCTCTTCATACCAGTTACCGGCATAAAATACCCACTCAATTAACAGTACATCCTGTGCACCCGCGTCAATACTGTATACGGGCACGCCATTATCTAATGTAAAATGGTCATACGGTTTTAACAGCAGTTTCATCTTTACTGCATCAATAATTTCCGGCGCACTCTTTCTATTGATTATCATAAATTACTTACTGTGATATAATAAGGTATTGCTGTTTTCGCTTCTGAAAACTTCTTTACAGGTTTGCTGAAGATCTTCTGCCGTAATTGCCTGATAACGCTGTAATTCTGTATTCATTAACTGTGCATCGCCCAGCAATTCATACATCGCCAGGCTACCGGCCCGGCTCATCACACCCATATCTTCAAAAGCGATAATGCTCTCTGTTTTATTTTTTACTTTCTGCAATTCCGCTTCTGTTACCGGGTCAGCCTGTATTTTTTCAATCTCTTCCTCTACCGCTTTCTCCGCGGCTTCTAATGAAACGCCTTTCACCAGTTTACCTTCTATCGCTACCAGCCCGTTGTCTGTACTACCAAAATGGTGACAGTCTAAACCCGAAAACAGTTGTTTTTCTTTAACGAGTGATTGATACAAACGGGAAGAACCGCCACTTCCCAGAATTTCGGTAGCCAGGTCCATCACATAATACCCCTTATCCAAACGGGCATCCATATGCCAGGTCTTGATGAATGCATCCAGGGGAACATTGGCATATACTTCTGATTTTCTGGCTTCGGTTTGACGGGGTTCTTTAGGCAGATTGCGCTCATATTTATCTCCCATTGGTATATCGCCAAACCATTTCTCAGTAAGGCGTTTGATGTTTTCGGGCTTTACATTACCTGCTACAACCAGAATGGCATTAACCGGACGGTAATGTTTAAAGAAAAAATGTTTTACATCATCAATATGGGCATTTTCTACATGGCTCAGTTCTTTCCCGATAGTCATCCACCGGTAAGGGTGCTTGGTATAAGCCAGTTCGCGCATTTTATGCCATACATCGCCATAGGGTTTGTTGATGTAATGCTCTTTAAATTCTTCAATCACTACCTTTTTTTGAACTGTAAGGCTTTTCTCACCAAAAGCAAGGCTGAACATTCTGTCGCTTTCCAGCCAAAAGGCTGTTTCTATATTTTCGGCAGGAAGCTGGCAATAATAGTTGGTGATGTCATTGGTGGTGTACGCATTATTTTCACCGCCTGCTCTTTGCAGCGGCTCATCATAATCAGGAATATGTATGCTGCCGCCAAACATCAGGTGTTCAAACAAATGGGCAAAGCCGGTTTTTTCAGGGTTTTCGTCCCTTGCCCCCACATCATACATAATATTCATTACTGCCATCGGGGTTGAATAATCCTCATGCACCAGAACCCGCAAGCCATTATCTAATACAAACCGATCGTACAGAATCATATATAGAAGTTAAAAAGAAGGTGCAAAATAGGTTATTGCCAAAAAATAGACGGAGGAATATTTATTAACCGTTTATCGGCGGATATCTTTTACGGTCATGGTTAATATATACGGTTTTTGATCCCGGAATACCACCACCTTGATTTTACCAATACTATTCTGAAAAAGGTTTTTATATGTCTGTATGTTTTTGGAAGCATTGGTCTCAACAGAAAATATGATATCACCCGGCAGAAACCCTGCCAGATCGCCGGGTGAATTGGGTAATATATCAATTACCCTTATTTCGCCATCAATCAAATAAATACCCAGGCCGGTATAGGAATAATCAAAAGCTTCTATAAAATGAGAATTGGGTTTTAAATGAATACTCTGTTCCGGATAATTTAATATCACATTAAAGCGGCGAAGAATATCATTGCCTATCAATCCCCCTAACAATGGATAGGAAGTAACATTGTAATCATCTTCAAAAACATGCACCGGCACTCTTCTGAATTTATACGGCCCTATTTTCACTTCTTTGACTACGGCAATGGTCATTTGCCTTTTTCCGCCCAACCCTTCAGCCTGGGTAGGGTAAATTTTCCGCTTCTTTTTAAATAAAAGACTATCATCAACAAAGTCCTTTGACAATAAAAAATTAAGCCCTGCGCCGGTATCAAAAATAAACCGGCTGAATACCGCATGGTCGTCCTGAATCAATGCCGTTTGTAATGGAAGGGTAGAGAAATCAGGTTTGAGTAAATAACCGCCCCTTGGATATTTTATACTGCCCGGAGAAAATATTTCTAAAAAATAGCTGTCGTAATCCAGTTTTAAAATATATCTCCTCAGAAAGCTATACCCGATAACCCCATCAATTTTTACCCCATATACACTGGTAAGCAGTTCGTAGTCATTAATATGAAAATCAAGATGCGCTGTTACCAAGCCCGGAAAGGTAAGTGTATGATCATAGGTGAAATCTACCATCCTGATACCACCGATACCCCTGATGGTTTTTTCAGTTTTGATGGTAGTAAGCCGTAAGTTACCTGTTGTTGTTGAATCCAGTGAAATACCCCCACTGCCGGTATCTAAAACAAAATTCAATGTATCAGGATAATTATCCAGTTGTGCCCTCACAATCACAATACCACCACTGAGTTGGGAAAAGGGAAAGCGGGTCAGCAATATAGCCTCAGGAGAAACAAATTCCTCCTGAGCTATAGCGCCAAACCAGAGGCTTAATAACGTAATAGAAAAGCAGAATCGCTTCATACAGGTTGAAAATAAGCTGAAATACCGGTTCTTATGGCCTTATTATGTTCCCTTCCTTGCATTGGCCGGTATGAACGGCTTATTAGCAAGACAATAAATAATCGGAAATTGATGCAACAGCAATCAACCGTATCCGCTTACCTTTGTTTTCCTTATCATTAATCAGTTGCGTATGCAAGTAGGGGATCTCTATCAAAAAGCTTTACAGTTTGAATTTTTAAGTATTGAAGAAGGTATGTTTCTGTTTGAACATGCCCCATTGACCGAATTGATGCATGTGGCCGATGAGATGCGTAAAAAACAGGTGCCACATGGTAAAGTTACCTGGCAGATAGACCGTAATGTAAATACCACCAATGTTTGTATTGCCAACTGCAAGTTCTGTAATTTTTACCGGATTCCGGGTCATGCGGAAGCCTATATCACAGATATGCCCGTTTACCGCAAAAAAATTGAGGAGACCCTCAAATATGGCGGGGACCAGTTATTATTACAGGGCGGGCATCACCCCGAACTC
>CAYHTC010000188.1:0-5394 GCA_964359445.1 uncultured Sediminibacterium sp.
CTTTGGCCATAAATTCAGACATTCTTACTTTCCGGCAATCAATTCGTTTAATAGCGCGATATAAGCGTCCGTAACAGGTTCCCAACTGTATTTAGCGGTTAAACCATTGCGGGCAATTTTTCTAAGACGCACTAATTCACCATCCTGCTGCTCAACCCTTTGCATTTGACTGGCGATTGACCGCCTGTTTTTTTCAAAAAATAACCCATAACGGCCATCGGCCAGCATTTCCCTGTTAAACGGGGTATCCAGGGCCAGGATAGCGCATCCACAGGCCATGGCTTTTAACAGGGTGGGGTTGGTGCCACCGAACTCATGGCCATGCAAATAGGCAAAACAATGGTGGTAAAGTTCCGCTAAGGTCTCACTATTTGTGATATAACCCAAAAAGATAATATTGTTGGCCGCTTTGGCTTTGATGGCATTGGCATAAGCGTCTTTATAAGGCACATCGCCCACGATCACCAGTTTTTTAGAAGAATTGGCGGCGATAAATCCTTCTAATAACAGATCCGCATTGTTATCCGGTATCAGCCGGCCCACTACCAGGTAATATTCGTTTGGTTGAAGGTGAAATGGCTCCGGTAAAGCCGGGTTTTGCGGGTAACGGATATTGGCGCCATAGGCGATAACGGTAGACGCTGCATTGAACTCCTGCAGGTACACTCTCCTCATTTCTTCCGCATCGGTAATGACGCGGTCGTACCATTTGGTGGCCAGCCAGGCAGCGAAGCGAAAATAACCGGCGCCCAGGCCCTTCCATTTGGGGCGAAGCCATTCCAGTCCGTCTACATTAATGCAGGTGGGTTTACCAAAGAGGCGGGCAATAATACCCCATGGGCCATTGGCCGCGTTTACGGCCAGTATTACATCTGTTGTAGTTGTGCATGCATGCACCATCGAAAAAAAGGAATGAATAAGCTGGCTAAGGCTCTTGGTTTCGATGGTGGGTATATACACCAGTTCAATGCCATTGACTTCTTTGGGGAAGCTGGTGAACAAATTTTTATGGCAGTAAACTTTTACATGGATACCCCTTTGTACCAGCCTTTCGGCCAATTCTTTTACAAAGGTTTCATAGCCACTGTACACATAAGGGTAACCCCGCGATCCAATAATAGCAACTGTCATTCCAATACTTTTATCATCTTATGCTCAAATGCTTCCAACGAATAGTTTGTCAATACTTTTTTTCTGCCCGCTTCACCCATTTTCATTCGAAGTGAAGGGTCCTTTATTAACCGGCCAATGATTTCGGCGGCGGCTTCCGGTTGATTAACGGGTATATGTACCCCTGTTATACCATCATCAACCATTTCCAGAGCCCCGCCATGTGCGGTGGCGGCAACAGGTTTTGCGGAAGCCATCGCCTCTAATATAACGGTTGGAAAGGGATCGGGCAGGATGGAAGGTAAAACTAAGATATCAAACCCCTGCAGTATTTTGGGTATATCGGTGCGGTAACCCAGATCAGTAACGATATCACCGGTATTTTCTTTGGCTATGAGCGTCTTTAGCTCATCATACAAATATTCATACCCCGGGAAAGCATCCCCGGTCATTACAAAGCGCAGGTTAGTAAATTGTTTAGAGAGTAGGGAGGCTATCTGTAAAAAATAAGCCTGTCCCTTCCAGTAATGAACCCTGCCAATCATGCCGATGACTACCGTTTGGTTATCAATACCCAGCTCATTACGCAATGAATGACCGGGCTGCAGGTAGGCATTATATGGAATACCATTGTAGATGAGTGACAGTTTTTGTGCAGACACAAACCGGCTCCAGCTTTTATGTACGGCCACGGAAACAACGATTACGGTATCACTGTAATGATTCAATAATTTTCCCAGTATAGTATATAACCATTTTGGATTTTCGATGATCTCGTGTACATGCCATACATGCTTTACCCCCGTTGATTTTGCGGCAAAGGCGCCTGCCAGTACCGCTGTGGTATTGGAATAGACAAGGGAAATATTTTTTTCTTTGATGATCCGCTTCAGCGTAAGGAAGGCTCTGCATAAAACGAAGAACCTGTTTGTGATCCCTTTTATTGACTTATATTTTCTTCTGAGTATGCCTAACCGTACAAAATATACTTCCGCGCCGGCTTCTTCCAACTGCGTAACCAGGGGACCGTTTTCTGAAAGTACCACTATGGGCCGGTGTTCTCTTTTATGCAGCATACGAACGGTAATCAGTAATATTTTACTGGCGCCATATAAATCGGAAGAGCCATGCAGGAGAAGTATATTCATGGGGAACTAACTACGCTGTTTAATAATTACGGCCGGAACACCTGCCACCACACTATAGGGGGGAACATCCCCGGTAACCACGCTGCCGGCTGCCACTACCGAACCCCTGCCAATGGTAACACCGGCCAGAATAATACTGTTGGCGGCGATCCAGCAATCATCTTCAATTTTTACAAATAGTTTGTCAACCCCCTGCGCCTTTATGGTAATATCCGTTCTGCTGAATACATGGTTCTCCGCGTAAATGCTTACCCTTGGAGAGATCATCACATTATCTCCTATTTCAATATACCCCGAACAGCCGATATAGGAATAAGGGCCGATATTGGAATGGTTACCGATCTTTAATCCTTCCCCAATCTCACCCCCATACATATTGGATGGCCTGATAATAGCGAATTTGCCGATACTCACCCTTTCGCCTATGATAATTTTCTGTTTAGATAAACAATTGATCTCGGCATAATCTTCCACAACAAGGTCTTTACCTGCCTCCAGGTATTTAGCATAACGGATAGATACGCCTTTACCAATGAGCACCAGGCCCTTTGCTTTGGCAAAGAACAGGCGTTCATAGCAACCCCTCAGAAAATAAAGAACCAGTCTGAGTAAAGTGATGGCTTTATCAGCGCGTGTAAATGGGGCGGGGAAACGGGATTGTATGTTTATTGTCTTATAGTTTTTTGTTTTACTATTATCTGTCATCTCTCATCCCTCCCTGCAAATATTCTACATTGTTGCTAACTATCCATGAAAAATCCGGTTTTAAAAATAATCAGGGTGTTTTTACTGCAAAGACCGGAATACCTGCAACAATTGTCCGGTTGTTTTTTCCCATGAAAACAGGGCCAGTCGTTGCTGCCCTTTTTCGATCAGTGTTTTTTGCAGGGAGTCATCATCCAGTATCATTTTCATTTTATTTTTGATATCAATCACATCGTAAGGATTGCAGGTAATGACAGCATCGCCACCCACTTCGGGTAAGCAACTGTCATCCGATACCAGGGTAGGTAAATGATGCTGGAAAGCTTCTAATACCGGCAGGCCAAATCCTTCATTCACCGAAACAAAGGCATAGAGGCTGGCATGGGAATAATAATGGGCCAGTTGTTCATCGGTGATAAAACCCGGCAGTAGTACTCTTTGCTGCAAGCCCCAATCATTAATTAATTGATGGATATTCTCACTATCATCAATCTTGCTTTTAGCTACTTTGTTTCCCGCCAATACCAAATCATAGTCTTCAAACCCCTCTTTCAACAACAAATCAAAAGCCCTGACCAGGTTGAGCAGGTTTTTTCTTTTTTCCAATACACCAATATGCAGGATATATTTTCGGGTACTGTTGTATAGTGCCGTTTTATTTATAACATTTGCCTGTTGATGGCCGGAGGCTGTTTTGGGAGCCAGGTGAATGGCATGAATTTTAGTTGGATTAATGCCAACATACTTTACAATTTGTTTTTTTGAATACTCAGTAACGGTAATCACCGCATCGGCTTTTTTAGCGGCTGTAACACCAATCGTTTTTAATAGGGTTAGCCATAAGCGGTTATACTGGTTGGGATATTCCCAAAAAAAGGCATCGTGAAAAACAACAGCCGTTTTAAAATTTAATTTCAGGAGGGGAAGAAAATAGTCGGTACAATATAAAATATCCACCCCTTTAACCAGGCAGATAAAGGGCAATGAAATTTGTTTCCAGCAAAAGAAGCGGGCATGTTCCACTGCTTTCAATACTTTATTTTTTCCGGTGTAAACGGGAAGCCGGGTATTGATGAAGTAGAAGGTAAAACCGGGGTGGCCTTTTGCCAGTACTTTACAGAGTTCTTCGAGATAGGTTTTTGCCCCTGTTTTGGCAATTTGCAGGTCGCGGATATCAATAGCAAGCTTTATTTTACTTCCCATGGGGTACTTATTCCTTTGGTAATAGCGTACGGCTAAGGTAAGGGATATGAACGAGTAGGCATATTCGGGACTAAAGTCCCGAATAAAAGTAGGGGGGTGATTTTTTTATCCACGCTCTAAAGAGCGTGGCAAAGAATTGCGGGGGAATGATTTTAAAAGAAAAATAATAAAATATAGAGGCAAGGCAAGGATCAAAGATTTATTATTTTGCCCCGGTCTTTAGATTGGGGAATGAGTATGATGTAATGAAATTAAATTGGGACTTTAGTTCCGCGGGTGCTGAATTTTGCAATTCAGTAACTGCCCTATTACAAAAGCTTGATTTTAATATAAGGTATATGATTTTGGGATACGAATAAATATTCCACTGGAATATTGGTTTCAGGGAAACCGGGAAGCAGTGTATGCACGCAGGGGGTAGCTTACAGCGAGTTTTAAAACTTATTATGAAATTGTGTAAAATATCACAAAATAAGTACTTAGATTGTGTAAAATCTCACATTTATTTGATTTAAATTATTTTTATGGAGTTTAAAAGACAGATACAACCGGCCTTAATAGAATGGAAAAATAATGCCAGGCGCAAGCCTTTGGTATTGCAGGGAGCGAGGCAGGTGGGTAAAACGCATTTATTAAAAAATCTTGGAAGAACAGCCTTTACAGATACTGCCTATTTTAACTTTGAGATGCAACCCAATCTGGGGGAATTTTTTGAGAATACCAAAGAGGTAAAACGAATTATCCGGAACCTTTCCCTTATTCACGGAAAAAAAATCGATCCGGAAAATACCCTGATCATTTTTGATGAAATACAGGAATGTAACCATGCATTGAATAGCCTGAAATATTTTTGCGAAGAAACCCCTGAATATGCGGTTGCTTCTGCCGGATCTCTTTTGGGTATTACCCTGGGAAAAAATAAATCATTTCCCATTGGTAAAGTTGATTTTTTGCATGTACTGCCACTGAGCTTTACTGAATTTTTAGCACAGGCAAACAGCAGCCTGGCCGATTACCTTAAAGGGATAGATACAACAGAAAAGATACCGGCTATTTTTTTTAATCAGTTACTCGACTATTTCAACAGCTATTTTATTTCTGGAGGCATGCCGGAAGCCGCGGCCACATTATTGGAAAACCAGGATATGGTTTCTACTCAAAAAGTGTTGGACAATATTTTAATGGCCTATCGGCTTGATTTCTCCAAACATACCCCGTCTAAAGATAT
>CAYHTC010000189.1:0-5319 GCA_964359445.1 uncultured Sediminibacterium sp.
ATATTTCAGTAGCCTCACCGCTAAGCAATCCGTCCTGTACGGCAAAAGTCCGGGGGGTATTGGAAAAATTGAGCAGTACTACTACTTTATGTTCATCTGATTGACGTGCATATCCATATATTTTATCTTCCGCCCCGGTAGTTAAACGCGCAAAAGATGCATTGGCGCTTAGTGCGGGATTGGCTTTTCTCAGCGCCAGCAGTTTTTTATAGAAACCGGCCCGCTCAAATTTTGAAAAAGCCATTGTGTCTTTATCAAAAAATTTAACAGCGCGGAGAATGGGTTCCTCCTGTCCGCTATAAATCAATGGCACGCTTCGTTTCATCGTTTGTGTTAAAACAGCGAATGGTGCATGCGATGCTCCGGGCGTGGTTTCGAAATCAGCTTTATTCCAGCTATTCTCATCATGATTACTGGTAAAAAACATGCGCAATGCATTGGCCGGGAATAAAGTGTCGGTTTTAATAATGACACTGTCAAAGTCAGATGCCTTTCTTTTTCCCGCAGCGATTAATTTGATCATATTAAAATCATTCCAGGTATAGGAGGCATCAAAACCATCTGTATGCAGTATGGGTTTATCGCCTTCGGCCAGCATAAAAATATTTTTCATTTTTCTGAGCTCAGGAATACATCTCACCCAAAAGCTGTCCAGCACTTCTCCGGCCACATCGCAACGAAATCCGTCAATATCCGTTTCACGTATCCAGAATTTCATGGCAGACAGCATACTGTCTACTGTTCCGGGGTTATGATAATTTAGTTTACGGGTATCTGTCCAGTCGTACAGATAGATGGCTTTACCCGTTGCACTATCCCTTACATAAAAATCCGGATGTTCCGTTAACCAGTGGTGATCGGCGCCGGTATGGCTGGGCACCCAATCAATCACAACTTTAAAACCTTTCGCATGCGCTTCTTTAACAAGGTTTTTCCAATCATCCATATTTCCGAATTCAGGATTTACAGATACATAGTCAGACACCGCATAATAACTTCCCAATGAACCCTTACGATCTACTTTACTGATGGGGTTGACAGGCATAAACCAGAGTGTTTGAACTCCCATTTCCTTCAACCTGTCAAGCTGTTTGGCGAATGCCTGAAAAGTTCCTTCGGGTGTGTATTGACGAACATTTACTTCATATATATTACCCTGCATGATCCATGATGGATGCCCTTCGGTTTTGGCGGTATCGGCAACGGATGCCTGATTGCCCCCCATATTACAGGAAGAGAAAACAACTATCAGCAATAACAGGGGGAAACAATGCTTGTAACGCATAACAATCGGTTTAGGGTATAAAATTATTGAAAGTATAGTGTATGGCAAACACATTTATTCTCTTTACACCCTACAAGCCCTGCTTTCGCAGCATAATACACCTGTTATGAAAAGAATACTTACGATTATACCGGTTATGCCCGGTTTTTCATTGCCCATCATCGCTCAGAAAAATAAGCAGCTTTTGCCGGTTAACCCTGCTGTAAAAACGGGCACACCAGATGGGAAAGGGTTTATTTTTCCATAGTTAAGCTGTTCAACGTACCTTTAAACCGCATGAGAAATATGAAATACTTACTATTGTGTATAGCCATTCTATCAGTTGCCTGCAGCGGCAAGCAGCAGGATTACCGTAAAGCGGAAGATGCACTGGATGCGGGCAGGGAATTTATCAACAGCAAATTACAGGGCGATTTTTCCAAAGCCGCTTTTTATACCCTCCCCAACGAAAAAAATACGGGCATCCTGCAGGAAATGGAACGCTCCTATAGAAAAAAAAACAGGGAGGGCCGTCAGCAATGGAGAACGGCATCAATCAATATCAAAGAAGTAAAAGACCTGAATGATAGTATTACTGTCATTTATTTTCAAAACTCATCAGACAAATTAGCTGATACGATTTATGTAGTGAAACAAAAAGGCGACTGGCTGGTTGATATTAGTAAAAAGGAATAATCTTATTAACTATGTTATTAAAGAATCTTTTTCTGGTGGGTATGGGTGGCATGATAGGTTCTGCCTTTCGATACCTGGCTGTTCACTTTATCAGGCATGAAAGTTTCCCGTATGCCACTTTAACGGTAAACATCATTGGTTCCATACTGATAGGCGCTATTATGGGTGTGGCTTCCAGGGAGGAAGGCTTTGCCAACTGGCGATTATTTCTGGCTACCGGTATTTGCGGGGGATTTACCACTTTTTCCGCTTTTGCCTGGGAAAATATGCAGTTACTCTATCAGCAACGCTATGGAAGTTTCGTACTTTACACGGGCGCATCCCTGATTGCGGGACTTGGGGCAGTTGCACTTGGCTATTGGATTATTAAATAATTATACTATCAATACTATGCATCTTTCTACAGTACTTCATCCCTGGCACGGCGTTCCTTATGGAGAAAATGCGCCCAGGGTTGTGAATGCCATTATCGAGATACCACAGGGCTCCCGTTGTAAATATGAAATTGATAAACCCAGTGGCCTGTTAAGACTGGACAGGGTTATTTTCTCCTCTTTCTACTACCCTATCAACTATGGCTTTATTCCGCAAACCTATGGTGGCGATAAAGATCCATTAGACATACTGGTGATCACTTCCCTGCCTGTTCAGCCACTAACGCTGATGGAGGCCAAAGTAGTGGGTGTTATGCAGATGATTGATGGCGGCGACCCGGATGATAAAATTATTGCCGTTGCAGCCAAAGATCCCGGTGTAAACCACTATAATAATATTGAAGAGTTGCCCAAGCATTTCTTTGATGAACTGAGACATTTCTTTGAAGAGTATAAAAAATTAGAGAATAAGTCCGTGGTAGTGGAAGATTTTGGTGATAAGGCCCAGGCCCTCGCCATTATTGAAGAATCCATTAACTTTTATAAGGAAACTTTTTTAAAATAATCCTTACCTGTAAAATTCTGTTTATACTGTGGTATTAAAAACCAATTACATGACTGCATCAACTGTTGTTTTATTACTATTGATAGGATTAGCCGCCGGCTTTTTAAGCGGCCTGATTGGTATTGGTGGCGGGGTAATTATTGTGCCGGCACTGGTGCTCTTAGCCGGGTTCTCACAGAAACTGGCGCAGGGCACCTCTTTAGGCCTGTTATTATTGCCTGCGGGTATTTTAGGGGTAATTCAATATTATAAACAAGGCTACCTGAATGTGAACTATGTGATCCTTTTAGCTATGGCTTTTGTATTGGGAAGTTTTCTGGGCAGCAAACTGGCCCTCTCAATAAGCGATGATAAAGTGAAAAAGATATTCGCGGTAATTCTGTTACTGATTTCACTTAAAATGCTGTTTTTTGATAAGTCGAAACCCGCACAAACAAAGGATTCTGTGACATCATCCACAAAAATTCAACAATCCGGCAACTGAACCTTTAAAAAATCATCCCCTACCCCTATCTTTGCCAAAAATCAACACAATGGAAGTAAAACAATCAAAAGCTAAATATTGGGCGCTTTGTTTTTTCTGGTTAGCCATACTGATCACCCTGGTTATTTTTTACCGCCAGTTTTTCTGGCTGGCATTACCCGGCACAGTAACCTATTTAGCCAAGGCATTGGATATGATTTAATAGTTAAACACATTCTTATACAAAAGCAAGTCTCCCGGCTTGCTTTTTCTGTTATCAGTAAGGTATCCATAATCATCCCCAACAAATCCGTCTTTATCCGCGTCATCTGCGTGCCATTTTTTCAATGTTGGAAATACCGCTTAATAATCCGCAACCGATGCGTCCTTTCCCCCGTATCGCTATTCACAATCCCCATATTATCTATCTTATCTATCCGCACTTTACCAGAAGCATGAATGATGGTATCACTATTCAATAATAGTCCTACATGGGTTATCCGCCCCTCTTCATTATCAAAATAGGCCAGGTCGCCACATGTTACTTCCTGCAGGAAACCAACCGGTTCACCCGATTCAGCCTGTTGGTAAGCATCTCTCGGTAAGCTTCGGTTAAAAAAACGGAATAACTGCTGCACAAAGCCGCTGCAATCAATCCCCGATACTGATCTGCCACCCCATAAATAGGGTGTATTAAGGAATTGCATGGCAAGTGAGGTAATGGCATCGGCCGAAAACAAAGAACCCGAAGGATCCAGGGTTTGTCCGTTACAGGAGATACGATACTTACCCAGCATAGCTTTGCCCTGCCGCAATATTCCCAAAGAACTTCCCAGTGAGAGGTGCATGGGATGGTCATTCAACAGGATAGCAGTATCCCATCCGGCAGTCAATGCCTGCGGGCAATTTTCTGCCAATGAACCTTCAATACCTGTTAACTGGTTAGTCTGGCACCAGCCCTCATACCCATCATACAAACAACGGATCCTGGAAAAGGACTTTCCATCTTCGAGCAGTTCGGCTATTTCACCAAATAATACCTGACTGATCATCTCAGAACGGTGATCGTCCTCTTTTCGTAAAGGAGCAGCCGGTACAATACAAATTACAAAAGCCATACAAACAATTTAGCGTTAAGGTATGGAATTTTACAGCTATCGCATCTATACGGAAAATGCTTTACTTTCAGGTAGTGAGTAAGTACCGGTACAATCATATAACCGATAGCGAACTGTTAAACAAATTCTACAGTGATAAAGATACCCAATGGCTGGGGATTCTGTTACAGCGCTATACTTTTTTGCTGCTCGGGGTTTGTATGAAATACCTTAAAAATGAAGAAGCGGCCAAAGACGCGGTACAGCAGATATTCCTGAAAGCAATTGTAGAACTGGAGAAATATAAAGTAACTTATCTCAAAAGCTGGTTATACATGGTGGCCAAAAACCATTGCCTGATGAACCTGCGTGACAGGCACATTTTTATTCCGGTTGAGGAAAGAACAGAAATAATAGCCGCCGAAACTAACCCGGAAGAACGTATAAACAAAGAAGCTACCTTAACGATTCTTGAGAAAGCCTTATCAGAATTGAATAGAGAGCAGAAAACCTGTGTAACTTTATTCTACCTGCAAAAAAAAAGCTACCAGGATATTGTTGATACTACAGGGTATACTCTATTACAGGTAAAAAGTTTTATCCAGAACGGGAAACGAAATTTAAAATTGTTGGTTGAAAAGAAAATGAAAGCAACTGAATGACGGATATCAAAGACATATTGAAAGAAAATGAGGATATGAGCGGCGATGAGCTGATGCGTTACCTGCAGGGTAATGCCCCGGAAGAAGAGCGTTTTGCCATTGAAAAACAAATGGCCGATTCTTCTTTTGTGAATGAAGCGATAGAAGGCCTGCAAAATTTTAAAGACCCCGCCCGGGTAAAAGAATATGTGGAACAAC
>CAYHTC010000190.1:0-5296 GCA_964359445.1 uncultured Sediminibacterium sp.
GGTGAAGTGGAACAGGCGCTCGTAACAAAAGCCAAAGCAAGCCCGGAAATGGCCCGCCAGGTAGCAGGTATATGCGGAGGAAATTACAGGGAAGCTTTACAATTGCTGCAACATGCGGATGAGGACTGGCAAAGCCTGCTGAGAGAGTGGTTAAATGCCACCCTGAAAGGAGGACCAATTGCACAGGTAAAATTTGTGGAAGAACTGAGCAAACTGGGGCGCGAAAAACAAAAACAGTTCCTCCGCTATTTTAACCACCTGCTGGAACAAAGCATCCGTATTAAAGTGCTGGGAGCAGACCAGCTAATGATAGGTGATAAAGAGAAGGATTTTGCCCAAAGACTGAATAAAATAGCTTCGGTTAGTCAGCAACAGGCCATTATTGAAGAACTGGACAAAGCCTCCTACTATATAGAACGAAATGCCAATACCAAAATGTTGTTTCAGGCAGTAACCATTAAACTCTATCATATCATTCAGGACAAAACCTTAATTTTGATGGAGTAAGCCATTGTCAGTTGTCAGTTGTCAGTAGTTTGTGAAGGGGGATTTTTGAGAAGAGGTTAGTGTGTAATTGGTTTGCCAGATGAAACAGGCCAATAATCGCTTGAATTATTAGATGCTTATCAATATATAAAGCCCGCCCAAACATCCTCCTGTTTTTATTATTAATCAACACTTATTCAGTAAGATATGGGATGTGGATCATGTAGCTCCTCTAAAGATGGAGGAAAACCGGGTGGATGTAAAAGCAATGGTGGCTGCAGTACAGGCGGATGTAACCGGCTGAATGTGCACGACTGGTTATTAAACCTGCCTTTCAGCGACCCCGAGAGCAACTGCAAAGTAATAGAGGTTGGCTTCAAACAGGGTAGCCGTAAAGAATTCTTTCGCAATGCCACTTTACAATACTTTGAAAAAGGCGACTACGTAACGGTTGAAGGTGTGAGTGGTTTTGATGTGGGGGAAGTAAGTCTTACCGGAGAACTGGTTAGGTTACAACTAAAGAAAAAAGGAGTTGATGAGCTCAGCGTTGAGATGAAAAAAATATTACGCCGTAGTAGTGAGAGAGATATTGAAACCTATCAAATAAGCAAAAGCAGGGAAAAAGAGATTCTGGCCAGAAGTCGCGCCATTGCCCGCCAGTTGAATGTACAAATGAAACTGAGTGAAGTAGAGATACAGGCAGACGGGAAAAAAGGTACTTTTTTTTATACTGCCGATGACAGAGTGGATTTTCGGGAACTGATTAAGATCTATGCGGGTGATTTTAAAGTAAAGGTGGAAATGCGCCAGATAGGCATACGCCAGGAAGCCGCGAAAGTAGGCGGTATTGGCAGTTGCGGACGAGAATTATGTTGCAGTACCTGGCTGAATGACTTTAAAAGTGTGAACACCACGGCTGCCCGTTACCAGAACCTGTCTATCAACCAAACCAAACTCAGTGGCCAATGTGGCCGTTTGAAGTGCTGTTTGAATTATGAGCTGGATACCTATTTAGACGCCTTGCAGCAGTTTCCTGATTATGCGGAAACACTTGATACCGCCATGGGTACGGCTCAATTGATCAAGAAAGATATTTTCAAGAACCTGATGTGGTATATTCTTCCTAATAATACCAAGCATTATCCATTAACCATTATACGGGTAAAGGAGATCAAAAGACTGAACCAGCAGGGACAAAAAGTTGATGAATTGCAGGCAGTAGATATTTTGAGCGGCAAACAAAAAGAGGCAGAACCGGCTTTCGTTGATCTGGTGGGCCAGATCAGTCTGAAAACGCTGGAGAAAAACGACAGGCGCCGCCGGGATCAGGAACGCTCAAACAGGAGACCACAACAAAATCGTGGGCCGCAACAGGGACCAAGAAATCAAGGTTCAAGAGAGCAGGGGCCGAAACCACAGGGACCAAGGCCACCACAACAAAATCGTGGGCCGCAACGGGGTGGGCAGGCACAAAGACCTCAGGCACAAAGATCACCACAAGGGCCGGCGCCAGATACCCCGAAAGAAAAATAAATACCTAAAAAAGCTACCCGTTGAGTAGCTTTTTTTCGGCAGAGCGTAATAATGACTGAATAAGAACAATTAGCTGAGTTGTTCCATTTCTCCGGAGGTGAACTCCATAAGGGTTTTAATATGTTCGGGTGAGAGATCGAATTTTAATCCTGCAGCGGCATATAATGAGGGAAGAGTTTTCGTTCCGCCCAGGCTTAGTGCATCTATATAATTTTGCAAAGCCTTCTGCGGATTTTGCCGGTACTGCATCCACAAACCGATAGCGCCTAACTGGGCAATGCCGTATTCGATATAATAGAAGGGAACTTCAAACAAATGTAACTGGCGCTGCCAGCCTATCTGACGATAAGCATCCAGCCCGGTAAAATCAATACTGCTGGTAGAAAATTCTTTCAGAATCTCCATCCATTTGCCGGTTCTCTCTTCGATGGTATGTATTGGATTCTCGTACACCCAATGTTGAAACTTATCAATGATGGCAATCCATGGAAAAATGGTGATGGTTCTCTCTAATTGATGTTCTTTAGCGCGTTTCAGGTCATCTGCATTATCAAAAAAAGCTTCCCAATGATTCATGCTGAATAATTCCATGGACATGCTGGCCACTTCCGCTATCTCCATCGGATATTCTTTAAAGGCACTTAACGCTAATTTGTGTGCGAGGAAAGAATGAATGGCATGCCCACCCTCGTGTACCATGGTAGTTACATCACTCATTTGTGAAGCGGCATTCATAAAAATAAATGGGGCGCCACTTTCTGTTAAAGGGCAATTGTATCCCCCGGGCGCTTTGCCTTTACGGCTTTCAAGATCAAAATGTTCTAATTCATTCATCTTACGAAGGCAGTCTGCAAAAAAAGGATTGAGTTGTTCAAAACACTTAACTGATTTTTCATACAAATCATTTCCATCTGTGAACGGTTTCAATGGTTCTGTTCCCTCAGCCTCGGCTTCGGTATCCCATGGACGCAATGCATCCAGCGCTAATTTTTCTTTTTTCTTCCGGTATATTTTTTCAATCAGCGGCAGCACATGCAGTTTTACGGCTTCATGAAATTGAAAACAATCTTCTTTGGTATAATCGAAGCGACCCAGCTCAACAAACTTATAATCACGGTAATTGGCGAAGCCGGCATTTTTGGCTACTGCATCTCTTTTTTGAATAAGTGCTGTGTATAGATCATGCATGGCCTCTTCATCCTGAAGCCTTCGGTCCTGTATTTTACGATATACCTGTTCGCGTAAATTTCTGTCATGGCTTTCCAGAAATTTGGCCGCCTGTTGCAGGGTATATTCCTGCCCGTTTACTTCAACCGTCATCTTACCGGCAATGGCGCCGTATTGCTGTTGCATCACACTTAGCTCTGCCTGCAAAGGAATATTGGCTTCGCAAAAAAGTTCAATATTCTTTTTTACACTGCGCAGATAAGTGAAATATTTTTGCTGATCCAGTTCTTTGGTAAAGGGACAATCGACCAGTTTACGGTTAAGCAGGTCGGCATAAGGTTGTATTTTAGGTTGTATTTCCAAACAGAAATACGTGAAAGCCTCTTCCAATGCCTTATTGGTAGTATCACAGGTCATTTTGATCTGCCGCCAGCAGGCATCTTCGCTTACTATGGCTTCCATCTCACTCATATCTTTCAGCCATTGTTCCAAATCTGAGGCCGAGTTCAGGGGCCTGTTTAACAATTTTTTGAAAAAAGGATCTAAGGATTCCCAGTTGGTTACCGCAAAATCCCGGGGTACAAATTGACGTTCTAATTTTTTGATATCCGCGCTTAATGACATTTGTAGCTGTTTAGAGGGCAAATTTAGCGTAAGAGGCTAACTTTTGAAAAGTTTTAAAACTTTTCAAAAGTTAGCGGAGAGTGGTATTTTTACAAACTTCATTAAAACAGGCATTCCAGTGGCGGATATCATACAGTTATTACCGGATAATATAGCGAACCAGATAGCTGCGGGTGAAGTGATCCAGCGGCCTGCAAGCGCCGTAAAAGAATTATTGGAAAATGCAGCCGATGCCGGCGCCACTGAAATAAGTCTGGTAATTACGGATGCCGGTAAAGCATTGATACAAGTGATAGATAATGGCAAGGGCATGAGTGAAACTGATGCAAGAATGGCTTTTGAACGGCATGCCACCAGTAAGATCCGGAATATTGAGGATCTTTTCCGCATCAAGACCATGGGCTTTCGTGGGGAAGCGCTGGCATCTATAGCGGCTGTTGCCCAGGTGGAACTAAAAACGCGCAAACCCGAAGATGAATTAGGCACCCATATTGAGATCGAGAATAGTTTGGTTATCAAACAGGAAGCCTGTGCCGGTACAACTGGTACCAGCATCAGTATGAAGAACCTGTTCTTCAATGTACCGGCACGCAGGAACTTTTTAAAGAGTAATGCAGCAGAGATGCGGCATATAGTAGAAGAGTTTATCCGTGTTGCGATGGCATTCCCTTCTGTATTTTTTTCAATGAAAAGCAATGGGCAGGAGGTTTTTCACCTGGAAGCGGGCAGTTTGAAACAACGGATTGTACAAATACTCGGCAGTTCTTACAATGCCAGGCTGGTAAGTGTACATGAAGAAACCGATTACATGAATATTTATGGTTTTGTAGGTAAACCGGAAACAGCCAGAAAAACCAGGGGCGATCAATATTTTTTTGTGAACAACCGTTTCATCAAAAGCGCCTACCTGAATCATGCGGTGAACAGTTCGTTCGATGAAATGATTGCCAAAGACAGTTTTCCCAGTTATGTATTGTATATAGATCTTGATCCATCGCAGATAGATATCAACGTGCATCCAACCAAACAGGAGATCAAGTTTGAGGACGAAAAAATCATTTATGCATTTGTGCAGGCTGCCGTTAAACATGCACTGGCTCAATTCAGTATTGCCCCTTCACTCGACTTTACATTGAATGCTGAAATACAGGGTCTGGATGCTGTTAGCAAACCTTTTACCAGTGATAAAAAGGATGCCGCTGTTTCTTCCAGTCTTTTTAAAACATTTACGCAAAAGAATCAGGCGCATTTTATTGAGAAGCCGGATAAGAGTGATTTGAAACACTGGAAAGAGTTTTATAACAGTCCGAGGTCTGAAGTTGGGAATCCGGAGCTGGGGAACCAGCCACCAGCCACCGGCAACCAACAACAACTCCAAACTCCAGACTCCAGACTCCAGGCTCTCCATCTTCTTCCCGATACCGCATTATTACAATTACACCATACCTATATTATTGCATCTACCAATAGTGGTTTTTTACTGGTT